>JABSPC010000547.1 GCA_013215515.1 Crocinitomicaceae bacterium | reverse complement strand
GTACAATCTACCTCGCTAATTCGCCAAAAGGAAATGGGTCTTACATGGCTATTAATAGAGCTCAGAAACTTGTACAAGAGACTGGAAACTTGGGTATACCTCTGCCCTTGCGAAATGCTCCTACCAAATTAATGAAGGAATTAGGATATGGTGAAGGCTATAAGTATTCACACGACTTTCCCGGTAATTTTGTACAGCAGGACTTTCTTCCAAAGGAGATTGCTGGAATGAATTTTTTTAAGGCTGGTAGTAGTCCGAAAGAGCAAGAAATTGAAACCAAAATTGCAGAACTTTGGGGCAAAAGATATTCTAAGTAATGTTAGCACGAATTGGATATTACATATTCGTCGTTCCTTTATCGCACCTGCCTTTAGGTGTTTTGTATTTGTTTACAAATTTCTTTTATTTGATTCTAATTTCAATCGGACCTTATCGAAAATCCACTATTGAAGGAAATATCAACCGAAGCTTCCCTAGCTTTTCAGCAAAAGAAAAGACGAGACTCAAACGTAAATTCTATCGCCATTTCACAGATCTTCTTGCGGAAGGTATCAAGAACTTGTCAATTTCAGAAAAGGAGCTAAAGAAGCGATTTAAAGTTGAGAACCCGGAATTGATGCAAGAACTTCATGATCGCAATCGTAATGTATTGCTCGTATCTGGCCATTATAACAATTGGGAATGGCTAATTACAGCTCAAAATTTTCTGTTCCCGCATAAGGCCATTGGAATCGGGATGCCCTTGTCGTCAAAGTTTTGGGATGAGAAAATCAACTCACGACGCGAACGGTATGGAATGAAAGTCGTAAATGCCAAGAACTATAAGCAAGAGCTTAAGTCAAATCCAGAAACACTAAAAGCAGTATTAGTACTATGTGATCAGTCACCTGGAGATGCATTGAAGAGTTATTGGATGGAATTCTTGAATCAGCAGACTCCCGTTCTATTTGGAGCGGAAATGATGGCCCATGATCTTGATTACTCTGTAGTGTTTTTTGCTACGAGAAAAATAAAACGTGGATATTACAAAATGGAGTTATCTTTAGTCGCGGAAAAACCTAGTAATACTACATGGGGGCAGATAACTGAAGCCCATACAACTAAGCTTGAGAAGGAGATTATTGCTCAGCCTGCATATTGGCTTTGGTCTCATAAAAGATGGAAGCGAGAGCAGCCCGAAAACCTGGTTGAACTGAAAAAGAAACAAAATGAAAATTTTAATAAGCGCTTTAATTTGTAGTGTCTTTTTGGGGCTTAGTCTTGATGTTAAATCACAGAGCAATACAAAGAAATACATCAAAAAGAATAAGAAAGCCACGATCACCACTTATGGAGATTCGAATATTTATTCTCGCGGATTATATATTGATACCGGATTGATTTATTTTGGTAATTCCAATGGCGCAATATTCCAGCACGATACTGATACAGGCGAAGGTGAATTGGTTCTGAAATTCCCTAGAGTTACCGAAATAAGAGATATAGAATCCAGTGGTGAATACATCTATGGGATGCAAAGTGGAAAAGATGGAAAGCTCGTTAAAATGAACAAGCACGGTCCGATAGGATTTATTGAATATCCCGAATGGAAAGGTGTTTTCTTTGATGCCATGGATTTTAATGGCGATGTAGGGTTTATTCTTGGTGACCCTGTTGATGGTAAATTCAGCTTGTTTCATTCAAAAAACGGAGGAAAGAATTGGACACGATGCGAGGGAGCACCAGCGGCATTTAAGGGTGAGGCTGCTTTTGCAGCAAGTGGAACGAATGTTCGGGTAATGAATGATAGTACGTACATGTTCATCACTGGTGGTATGAGGAGCAACTACTTCAGCACTAAAGACAGTGGTGAAACGTGGCAGAAAGTTGAATTGCCCTATTATCCAGGAGAAACAATTGGAGCTTATTCAATGTGTTTCATGGATGCAAAGTATGGTGTTATTGTAGGAGGGGATTACACCCAACCACACTTAAAAATGAATACTACATATTACACATATGACGGTGGAGAGACATGGATGAATTCTATGTATCCTCCTCGTGGTTATAGGTCTTGTGTTTATTGCGTTAACGGAGTGTTTTATGCCTGTGGCAGAAATGGTATTGATTTCTCATTGAACAATGGTAAGGACTGGACTGCCTTTGCAGATGGAGCTTATTTTTCGCTAAACAGTATCGAAGGGAAGCTTATAGCAACAATGAAACACGGTAAATTTCAATCTTTTGACCTAATAAAATAGAATGAAATCAATCGTAGAGACTATTCAAGAAAAGATTCGCCCTCAATTTGAAGGGGATTCTTCGGGTCATGATTGGCATCATATATTGCGTGTTCTAAACATGTCTCGGCACTTACAACAAACGGAAGGTGGCGATTTAGAAATCATTGAATTGGCAGCCCTACTTCACGATATTTCCGATTATAAACTTAATGGTGGTAGACTAGATGAAGGAGGGAAAGTAGCTTTCAAGCTCCTACTCGATAATGATTACAATGAAGCGAAAGCTGAACACATAATGTATATTGTTGACAATGTGAGCTATAAAGGCGCTAACACTCCAAATGAAATGAACACTGTCGAAGGGAAGATTGTTCAAGATGCAGATAGAATTGATGCTATTGGAGCAATAGGTATTGGAAGAACCTTCGCTTATGGTGGTAATAAAAACCAAGCAATGTATATCCCTGAATTGGAAGCCAAACTACATGATAGCTTTGAGGAATATGCGAATGAGAAGACCAGTACTATCAATCATTTTCATGAAAAATTATTACTTTTATCTGATCGCTTAAATACAAAAACGGCCAAAGAAATTGGTAAGCAAAGACATCAATTCATGGAAAATTTCCTTAATCAGTTTTATGCTGAGTGGAACTTTCAACCTGAAAACAAATAAATGAAAAGAAATCTAGCACTTGGAGTTGATATCGGTGGGACGAACTCTGTATTCGGACTATGTGATGAACATGGCACAGTTTATTACGAAGAATCAATTTCGACTAAAGACTACGCTATTCCTGAGGATCTTGTTGATAGTATCTATCAAAGAGTTAAATCTGTCGGTCATTTACCAAAAGTGAAAGGCATTGGGATTGGAGCGCCGAATGGAAACTACTTTTCCGGTACCATTGAATTTGCCCCAAACCTTGATTGGACAGGAATTATACCTCTTGCTAGACTCTTTGAATATCGATTTAAGGTCAAGGCTATCTTAACGAATGATGCAAACGCTGCGGCCATTGGTGAATTGATATACGGAGCAGGAAGAGATCTTAAAGATTTTGTTACTATAACTTTAGGTACGGGACTTGGAAGTGGAGTTATTACCAGTAGTAAACTGGTTTATGGTCACGATGGATTCGCTGGTGAGTTCGGACACATTAGAGTGATCCCGAATGGCAGAAAATGTGGCTGCGGTAGAAAAGGCTGTCTTGAAACGTATGCATCTGCCACTGGTGTTGTTCGATCTATTATCGAGCTAAAATCAAAGAACAGCGAATCTTCTGAATTGATCAAAATGACGAACCCACAAGCAAGTCAAGTATTTGAATTGGCTGAAGAGGGTGATATGTTTGCATCTGAAATTATTGAGTATACGGCTAAAATACTTGGAGAATCACTCGCTGATTTCGCTTGCTTCTCTAGCCCGAAAGCATTTATCCTATTTGGTGGGATAGCTCAAAGCGGACCCAACTTTGCAAAGAAAGTTAAAGGATACATGGAAGATGCGCTTCTGCATATTTATAAAGACAAAATTGAAATTCGAATTTCTGAATTGCATGATAAAAATGCAGCAGTACTAGGAGCTTCATCACTTGTATGGAATGAATTAAGCTAAAATTATGAAAAAAATAAGCCTAATTGTAATGGCGTTTGTTTCACTCCAAGCGAGTGCACAACTTGATGAGTTAAAAAAAGCAAGTGACGCCGCACAAGAAAAAATAAAATCGGGAGAAATTGTACGTAGTACCTTTGCATTTGATAAATTGAAATATGTAAATCCATTCGTTGGAACTGGAGGTCATGGCCATACTTACCCGGGTGCTAGCGCTCCTTTTGGAATGATGCAGCTCAGCCCTGATACGAGACACGATGGATGGGATGGTTGTTCAGGATATCATTATTCGGATTCTATAATCTACGGATTTAGTCATACTCACTTGAGCGGAACTGGAGTTAGTGATTATGGCGATCTCTTAATTGTCCCTCAAATCGGGAAACCTAGAATCAACCCAGGGCACTCTTCTAATAATGGTTACCAGGCCCGATTCTCCCATAAAGACGAGATTGCCACTCCTGGATATTATAGCGTAAAGCTAAATGAAGGAGACATGAATGTTCGCTTGACTGTTTCAGAAAGAGCGGGATATCATCAATATTTTTTCAATAGAACAAGTGGTAAAAAGTTCATTCTAATTGACTTGGATCATAGGGACAGAATCATTTCTAGCGCTATTAACTTGATTGATAAGACTACAATATCGGGAAATCGAGTTTCTAATGCTTGGGCTGAAGAACAATATTTCCATTTCTACATAAAAATTGATACGCCGTATCAAAAGGCGAGAATATTCAAAAAGAACGGTAGAAATAAGCTGTTATTGATCTTTCCTAAATCCACTAAGCAGATAAGCATTAAAGTTGGAATGTCTCACGTAAGCGAAGATGGCGCTAAATTGAACCTAGAGAAAGAGCTGCCAGATTGGAAATTTGAAGCTGCAAAAGTGCGCGTTCAGAACAAATGGAGAGTTGAATTGAATAAAATTAGCTTCACTTCAAAGGAAGAAGAAGTAATGAAGAACTTCTACACAGCCCTATACCATTCGTATTTGAATCCAAATGTATCGAGTGATGTTGACGGGAAATACAGATATGGAAAGAATATCCACCAATTGGGAGAAGAAGATTATGAGAATTATACTGTATTCTCTTTGTGGGATACATATCGAGCAGCCCATCCCCTTTTCACATTAACTCAAGTTGATCGTACAAATGCCTTTATAAATACGTTTTTGCGTTTCTACGATTACAAAAAAGACCTTCCTGTTTGGGAGCTTGCAGGGAATGAAACAGAATGTATGATTGGGTATCACAGTGTTTCCGTTATTGCTGATGCTTATTCAAAAGGAATCTATGATTACGACGCTCGTAAAGCCTTGGAAGCAATGATTACAACTTCAACATTGGACGAATACGGAAAGTTAGAATACGCAAGAGATGGTTTTTTAGGGACTGGAATTGAGCCTGAGTCTGTTTCAAAAACATTGGAATACGCCTACGATGACTATTGCATCCATGAAATGATCAATCGATACACGTTAGAAACAGATGACTTATTTTTTTCGGATAAACTGGATACTTACCTCAAGCGCGCAATGAACTTCGTGAATCTCTACGATCCAAACTCAAAATTTATGAGAGGCCGACGTTCTGGACAATGGCACTCCCCTTTTGATCCGGCAGAAGTTAATTTCAACTATACAGAAGCGAACAGCTGGCAGTACTCTTTATATGCGCCTCACGCCGTTGGAGTATTGAGAGATTTGATTGGAGGTAAAGATTCTCTAGAAGCATGGTTAGATCGTCTCTTTACCACCGAAATGGACCTTTCAGGAAGACATCAAGCGGATATCACTGGATTAATCGGCCAATATGCCCATGGAAATGAACCTTCGCATCATATGGCGTATTTGTACAACTACACAAATGCTCCTGAGAAAACACAGTATTACATTGATAGAATTCAGCGTGAAATGTATTCAAATAACCCTGATGGGCTTTCAGGAAATGAAGATTGTGGTCAAATGTCGGCATGGTATGTTTTGAGTGCTTTGGGTATTTATCAAATTGCGCCAGGTAGTACTTTTTACGAATTCGGCCGTCCATTAATGGATAAAGC
>JABSPC010000546.1 GCA_013215515.1 Crocinitomicaceae bacterium | reverse complement strand
TTTGCTTATATGATTTTCTATTACGGTAAAGCGGGTATCGTTGCAGATATCGCTTTATGCGCGAATATCTTATTCATCTTTGGTTCTCTTGCATCATTCGGTGCAGTTCTGACTCTTGCGGGTATTGCAGGTATTGTTCTTACCATTGGTATGGCTGTGGATGCGAACGTTCTGATTTTCGAAAGGATTAGAGAGGAACAAGCCGCAGGTAAAGATTTAAAATCTTCTATTGATACAGGGTTTAAGAAAGCCTTGACTTCAATTATTGATGCCAACGTTACTACTTTATTGACTGCGATTGTTCTTAAATCATTCGGTTCAGGTCCAATTGAATCATTTGCAACTACTCTAATCATCGGTATTTTTACATCTGTATTTGCTGCCTTAGTAATTACAAGATTGTGTATTTCATGGTGGATGAAGAAGGGTAAATCGATCAACTTCGAATCGAAGTTGACGAAAAATGCATTCAAAAACTTCAAAATTGATTTTGTTGGGAAACGTAAATCATTCTACATCTTATCAACTATATTGATCATAGGTAGTATTGCAGCGATCTTTACGCGTGAGTTAAGTCCCAGTGTTGAATTCTCTGGAGGTCACTCTTATAGTATTAGTTTCGCTAAATCAACAGACGGTCACAGCAAATTAATCAAGGATAATTTGAACAAAGTTCTTGTAGATAAAAACGGGAAAGTGGCATCTACAAGTATTAAAACGAAATCAAATAGTTTTATACTAGAGGTTACAACCAACTACAAAAAGAATGGGAATCCTAATAAAGAAGTAAAACCTAAGATTTTGGAAGGCTTGGCTTTATCAGAGAATGAAGTTGGAAAAGCGACTATTCAAGAATCAAGAAGTGTTACTTCATCAATCTCTGATGAATTAATGGGATCTTCATTGATTGCGATTGGACTTTCATTACTTATCATCTTTGGATATATCTTAATGCGATTCGGAAAATGGCAATATTCTACTGGTGCGATTATCGCCATGGCCCATGATGTTACATTAGTACTCGGAATCTTTGCAGCGTTCCACGGTATCCTACCATTTAACATGGATGTTGATCAAGCGTTCGTCGCCGCGATTCTTACAGTAATTGGGTACTCCATAAATGATACTGTAATTGTATTCGATAGAATTCGTGAAAATCTACGAATGAACAAGAATGCAGATGAGCACGAACAAATTAATAAGTCATTGAATTCGACTCTGTCTAGAACGATAAACACATCTATGACAACGTTCATGGTATTGTTAATCATCTTCGTATTTGGTGGTGGAGCAATTAAAGGATTTATATTTGCCCTTATGATCGGTGTTGTCGTAGGTACTTACTCTTCGGTTTGTATCGCTACACCAATCTTAATTGACTTCTCTAAGAAGAGCAAAAAGGGGTTAAAAGAGCCAGAACCAGAAGTAATTGAAGCTATAGAAGTATAAATTACTTTAATCATATTGAAATCCCCTCGATTCTATGAGTCGAGGGGATTTTTTGTTTAGTTATCAAATAATGCGGCTTGTTCATTCAAATAGGTCTGATTCGATTCTCTGATTTCGTCCCGATGTTCATCAATTAAAAGTCTCAAAGCCATTTTTAATATTTCAGCTTCAGTGATTTCAGTATTCGTCTGATTACTCAATACACGAGCCAATTGTTGAAGTTTTGATAAGTCACTGTTAAACATTTTCGCTGTCCCTAAGGCTAGTTCATCTAATCCTGAAGCCATTTCTTTATTAGAGGAGAACTGTTATTAGAATCATTGTTTACAAACACGGCGTTGCCAATAACTTGAGATGGCTGTTCTGAATATTCAAATTCTTGATGAGATTCTTCAATTCTTGGAACGAAGAAGGACTGAACCGCATCATGCTTTCTTGTATCTTAAATTCAAGTCACAAATGCAACTTTTAGATTAATGGGTTAAATAGCTTCAAAACAGGAGGGGAATAACGAAATTTCCCCCTCTGTTTCTAGAAAGGAGTTATTTTACCCCGTTAAATCGCCAAAAATAAAGTTGTA
>JABSPC010000545.1 GCA_013215515.1 Crocinitomicaceae bacterium | reverse complement strand
TTACAACTTTATTTTTGGCGATTTAACGGGGTAAAATAACTCCTTTCTAGAAACAGAGGGGGAAATTTCGTTATTCCCCTCCTGTTTTGAAGCTATTTAACCCATTAATCTAAAAGTTGCATTTGTGACTTGAATTTAAGTATGTGAATAAGGTTAATTTACAACAAAGATAGGCACCTCTTTCGAATTTAAAAACTACACCGCATAAAAAAAGGGCGATGTTTACATCGCCCTTTTTTTTATTAATTGGTAAAAAAAATACTATTTCTCTTCCGTATCATCTTTTTTGTCATCAACATCGTCAGCTTTAGCTTCAGGAGCTTTATCTGCCGCAGGAGCTTCCTCTTCAACAACTTTAGCTTCTTCTACTACAGGAGTTTCATCAACAACCTCTTCAGCTAGCACATCTTCAGTTGTAGCTTCAACTACTTCATCAGTTGCAGTTGCATCAGTAGCAGGCTTAGCACCTCCACCACCACGGCGCGAACGACGTGTAGTTTTCTTAGCTCCTTCGTTCGTATACAATTCATTGAAGTCAACCAATTCGATCATACACATTTCTGCGTTATCCCCCAATCTGTATCCAGTTCTAATGATCCTAGTATATCCTCCAGGACGATCTGCAATTTTAGGAGCAATCTCTCTGAATAATTCAGTAACTGCTTCTTTACTTTGCAAATGACTAAACACTTGTCTTCTTGAATGCGTAGAATCCGTTTTTGATCTTGTCAAAATTGGCTCAACATAAACACGCAATGCTTTCGCCTTTGCAATTGTAGTGTTGATTGTCTTGTGTTCAATTAGAGAGCAAGCCATGTTCTGTAGCATTGCCTTTCTGTGTGCAGTTTGTCTGCCTAAATGATTGAATTTTTTTCCGTGTCTCATAACTTAAATTTCGTAAGTAACGGTTAACTGATTCTGGTTTACTATATCGCTACAGCCCAGCCACCTATTACGCCATTTTTAATAATTAATGTGCCTTCCCTGAGTTCTTCACCAGAGGTTTTAACCACCGGAGAAAGCTTTAGCAAAAGCGTTTGCGATTCTACTCTTTGTCTAATTTGTATTTAGAAACATTCATTCCGAAAGAAAGACCTTTATTATCTACTAAGTCTTCTAATTCAGTTAATGACTTCTTACCGAAGTTTCTGAACTTCAATAAATCATTCTTATTATAAGAAACTAAGTCACCTAATGTTTCAACGTCAGCTGCTTTCAAACAATTCAACGCACGTACAGATAAATCCATATCTACCAACTTCGTTTTCAAAAGTTGACGCATATGTAAAGAAGTCTCATCGAATTCTTCAGTTTCTGCTTTAATTTCACTATCTAATGTGATACGCTCATCAGAGAATAACATAAAGTGGTGAATTAAAATAGTCGCTGCCTCTTTCAACGCTTCTTTAGGATGAATTGAACCGTCCGTTGTGATGTTAAAGACTAATTTTTCATAATCAGTCTTTTGCTCAACACGGAAGTTTTCAACCTTGTATTGTACATTTTTAATTGGTGTGAAGATTGAATCAGTGAAGATTGTTCCAAATGGAGCATTTCCATCTTTATTTTCTTCAGCTGGGCAGTATCCACGACCTTTAACAATCGTCAATTCCATTTCCAACTTTACAGATGGCTCCATGTTACAAATTACTAAGTCTGGGTTCAATACTTGGAACGCAGAAGTAAATTTACCAATATCACCAGCAGTTAATTTTTCTTGACCTGCAATAGATACAACAACAGTTTCATTGTCTGTACCCTCAATCTGTTGTTTGAAACGAACTTGTTTCAAATTCAAGATGATCTCAGTCACATCTTCTACAATTCCTTTAACTGTAGAAAACTCGTGATCTGCACCTTCCATTCTAACAGACGCGATTGCAAAACCTTCTAATGAAGACAATAGGATACGACGAAGCGCATTACCTACTGTGATACCATATCCAGGCTCTAAAGGACGGAATTCGAATTGTCCCTCATGCTCGCTTGATTCGATCATGATTACCTTGTCCGGTTTTTGAAAATCTAATATTGCCATTTTTTCTTCTTTTTAATTGTATTTCGATTGCGCGGTTTAAAAGATTGAAGAAATTCAATCAAACCCTTTGGTCGAGATTCAACGTGATTAATTTATTACTTAGAATATAATTCGACGATCAACTGCTCCTTAATATTTTCAGGGATCATTTCACGTGTAGGAATTCCTACTACTTTACCTTCCATTTGAGAAGGGTTCCAATCTAACCAATCGAAGCTAGTAGACTTTGCTGCCAAAGAATCAGTAATAACTTCTAAAGATTTTGATTTTTCACGAACTCCAACTACATCGCCAATTTTCATAGCGTAAGAAGGGATGTTCACTACTTGACCATTAACAGTAATGTGCTTGTGACCTACATATTGTCTTGCGGCACTACGAGTTGGAGCAATACCCAAACGGAAAACTGTGTTGTCTAAACGACCTTCACATAATTGCAAAAGAACTTCACCTGTAATTCCCTTCATAGAAGACGCTTTATCGAACATGTTCGAGAATTGACGCTCAAGAATACCATAAGTATACTTTGCTTTTTGTTTTTCCGCCAACTGAATAGCATACTCAGATTGCTTTCCTCTACGTTTGTTTGGACCGTGTTGTCCTGGACCGTATTGTCTTTTATCCAATGCTTTATCTGGGCCAAAGATTGGTTCTTTGAAACGACGTGCAATTCTTGATTTTGGACCTGTATATCTTGCCATATTAAATTTGTTTAAGGGAGACTATGAATTAAGGCTTCTCCTCCGATAGTCTGATACCGATATCTATCAGCACCCTTGGTTATTATTGTATATTAAACTCTTCTTCTCTTAGGTGGACGACATCCATTGTGTGGCATTGGAGTAACATCAATTATTTCAGTGACTTCAATTCCTGCATTGTGCAAAGATCTGATAGCAGACTCACGACCATTCCCTGGCCCCTTAACGTATACTTTCACTTTACGCAATCCATTTTCATGTGCTTCTTTTGCACAATCTTCTGCTGCAATTTGCGCTGCATATGGAGTGTTCTTCTTAGATCCTCTAAATCCCATTTTTCCAGCCGAAGACCATGAAATAACTTGACCAGAATTGTTCGTCAATGAAATGATAACATTGTTAAAAGTAGCTTGGATGTGAGCTTGACCCACCGCGTCTACTTTGACGTTCTTTTTTTTCTTTTGATTTGACTTTGCCATTATAGCTTTTTTAAATGTTTATTGCTTTCATCAGAATTGGATCATTCGATCCAGTCCATTTACTTCTAATAAAGGGGGCGATTAGAACTAATAACCGTACCATCATCATGCCACTAGGTACGATGTTTTTAGCAAGGCCAATAGCGGACCGCCTGTCCGCTGAATCAGAAGGTAGCAGGGCTACTTCTTCTTATTCGCAACTGTTTTTCTTCTACCTTTTCTTGTACGAGCGTTATTCTTAGTACGCTGACCTCTCAATGGTAATCCAGCTCTATGACGAATTCCACGGTTACATCCAATATCCATCAAACGTTTGATGTTTGTTTGAACTTCAGAGCGCAATGCTCCTTCAACCTTAACTTCGTTCATAGAAGTACGAATAGCTGATGCTTGATCATCCGTCCAATCCTGAACTTTGATATTTTCATCAACTTTTGAAGCAACTAAAATCTTTCTAGATGTGCTTCTTCCGATTCCATAGATGTACGTCAATGCGATAACACCTCTCTTATTTTTTGGTAAATCAATACCTGCAATACGTGCCATATTCTAACCTTGTCTTTGTTTGAACTTAGGGTTCTTTTTGTTTATCACGTAAACAACCCCTTTTCTCTTTACAATCTTGCAATCCACTGATCGCTTTTTAACTGATGCTCTTACTTTCATCTCAATTAATTTTAATAGTAGTTTCCTACTTATATCTAAATGTGATTCTACCTTTCGTTAAATCGTAAGGTGACATTTCTACTTTAACTTTATCTCCAGGAAGAATCTTAATGTAGTACATTCTCATCTTTCCAGAAATATGCGCCGTAATCACGTGACCATTTTCAAGTTCCACACGGAACATAGCATTTGATAATGCTTCAATGATTACTCCGTCTTGCTCTATTGATGCTTGTTTAGCCATTTTTTACATTCCTGATAATTCGCCCGCATTTCTGCGACCTTGGATTCTTGTACCTTCCATTAAACCATCCATTTGACGATTTAATAAATACGACTCAATTTGCTGTAATGTATCCAATACTACTCCTACCATGATTAAAAGAGATGTACCACCGAAGAACATTGCAAATGCGCTATTAACCC
>JABSPC010000544.1 GCA_013215515.1 Crocinitomicaceae bacterium | reverse complement strand
TTGACGAAACGGATAAAGAAGTCATTGGCTTTGTAAGTACAAAGGGGAATTATGAGAATAAGATCACAAAATTTCACATCAATATGATCGAAGGAGAAGATTACGATTTTACTCTAAGATACGGAATGGAGCATTGTAATTTCTTACTGAAGGATAGTCTCTTATATATTGCTAACTACAATAATATTAGTTCAGGATCGGCACTCCAATGCTATAGTTTAAAATCGAAAAAAATAATTTGGACTGCGAAAGTTTTACAGATTAATGCGGGTCATTCAAAATACTCAAATAAAGTAACGCTCAGCTTGTACAAAAACAAATTACTGATGGAAGGAGAGGAATGGCCATTATTTACAAGTTTTTGATCCTAAATCTGGTGCAATATTGGCTGCCTTTGGAGTAGCAGAATAAATTATTATTCAATTACAAATAGCTTTGTAACGATCATTCCATTATTTCTGGCATTCAATATATACATTCCCTTTTGCGCATAATTTAAATCAATCAAATAAGGGAAACTATCTCCTTCATCTATCATATCACTATAGACCACTTGCCCAATTGCATTAGTAACAGTGATCGTAGTACCTGTTAATGGGGAATCAGCTTTTATTGTAATTGTTCCGCTCGATGGGTTAGGAAATACTTCAAGTTCTACGATTTCATGTTTTTCAAGATTCGAATTATCCAGAATAAAAGGATATGAAGTCAAAGTACATCCTGTAGCTGTTGTAATTTCCACGGTGTACGTTCCCAATTGTGTTGGCACAAAATTCTGCGAAGTTGCGCCCATAATTTGTACTCCGTCAAGGAACCAAGTAAAATTATTTCCAGTTGTCGACCAAAGAACACCTGCTAAGTAAGTAATAACCGGTGCTTGAATCAAAGGCGGGGTAAACACCTTGATCGTCGTTACAGAATCAATTATATTATCATTGTCATCTATTGAAAGATAAGTTGCCGTATCTCCATTCATTTCAAAACGAACATACTGGTTCACATAGATTTCTGTGTCAATGTTCGGTGAATTACTATTCGTATTGTCGTCAAGCACAGAAGCTCCCGCACCTCCAGAAATGATATATTTTACGCCGTTCAATTTTCCACGTTGATAGCAATGCGAATGTCCATTCAAAACAAAATCAACATTATACTCTTCGAACAATGGAACCAAATCCGTTCTCATGTCCTCATTCCCTTGATACAAGAAATAGGGTGAAAATGGAATGTAGTAATCCAAACTCCAAGCATTCGTCCATGGTGGATGGTGGAAAAACAGAAAAAGCCATTGGTAGTGATTGCATTGCAACTCGCTAACAAGCCAATCGTATTGATCTGTTCCTACCGTATATGGAAGATTTGAATCCAGACAAATAAACTTTGCATTTCCCCATCCAAAGGAATAATAACGCTCAGAATTTTGTGGGTTGTTCGATGGCAAATAGAAATTATCCAAATAAGTCGCTGCATTATCAGCATACGTATCATGATTTCCAATTGCCGTATAATGGCATGATTTCTTCAACATATTTTGATACACACCGAAGAAAACATCATCATAATCATCTCCCACTCCCTGATCAACATCTCCTGCAACAACGCCAAAGTCCGCACTATCTGCTTCCATCAGTGAAGCTATTGTATTTTGAATACCATTATTATAACCGCAGTCACCGTAATGCAAAAATGAGAATGGCATTGTTGTATCAGGCTTTGCCGTGTAAAAATTATCAACGCCTGAAGTGTAACCCATATCGGTCGATGTTTGATAATAATAAAGCGTATTGGCATTCAATCCTGAAATATCAAAAAAGTGCTTTGAAGTTGAAGCTGATTCGGATAGAGAATTATTTAAGTTTCCAGGTGTTAAACCCCAGCTAATTGTTCCTGTTGAATTGTTTACTGTTCTCAAAGCAATCGTTACAGACGAATCTGTAGGGCGTTGAACGTAATTATAGCGATCCACAACCTGCGCATTAAGTTGGATCGTACACAATAGAAAAAGAAGTAGAATTCGCATAGGCTTAATTTAAAGGTCGCTCAAAGTTAGTGAAATTGAACCAGTCAAGAATTAAGCACTTTTTTGAAATCACGTTAAATTCGTATGTTCGTAAAAGTTGCGAAACAATAAGTGCTTCCGTTAATAAGAATAATTAAACAAAATGAACAGTATTACAGTTTTTTGCGGTGCAAGAGCCGGATCTACAACTATTTTTCTTGACCAAGCAACAGCACTAGGTAAAAAACTAGCAAAAGAAGATATTCAATTGATTTATGGCGGTGCTGACATAGGTATGATGGGAGCCATTGCCGACGGAGCTTTAAGTGAAAATGGTAAAGTGATCGGCGTTTTACCCGATTTCTTACAAACGAGAGAGGTCGGTCATCAAAACCTCACTGAGCTCATCATAGTGAAGTCCATGCATGAGAGGAAAACTAAAATGAACGAACTTTGCGATGGAGTCATAGCCCTACCGGGTGGGTTTGGAACCATAGAGGAACTTTTTGAAATGCTCACTTGGGTTCAACTTGGCCTCCAGAATAAACCAATTGGAGTGCTCAATATTGAAGGCTACTTTGATTCTCTAATCACATTTATTAAGACAATGATTACGAGTGGCTTTTTGAGAGATATTGACAAAAACTTATTAATTGTAAGTGACAATATTGATGATTTATTAAGTAAAATGAAAAATTACTCAAGCCCAGCGATTAAAAACCTCAAGGCTCCTGATTCGAGTTCAGACAAGTTATAATTGTTTGTCTAGTTAAAAGATTGGGCCTACAATTTGATCCTTGATGGTACATAGCTGTACTTGTCTACAACCAATATCTACAATTAATGAAAACGTATTCTATTCTATTCATTTTTATGCTTTGCCTTGGGCATTCAATATTTTCTCAAGTCAGAAAAAAGGTTCCTGTTATGGAAAATGAAATTGATCCAATTGAGCGTACGGCTCTGGATGACAGTGAATGCAGCGAATTTTACAAATACGGCTTCCGAAATACGCGGATGGTTAATCTAGAAACACTAACTGAAATTGATACAGTATTATCCACTAACTACAGATTATGTTCAAAATACGCACACCGATTTACAAGTAACTGGAACGATACTGTCTTTGTAGGTCACGATATGTTTGTCATCGTTGATGACGAAGATACAGAGACCTACGAACTCCATATCGAGAAGTTCAAGCAAGAAAACCAAATCATTCAGCTTCCAGTAGAAAATCCATTACCCGAAGTTCGCGAGTATTCCTTTCATCTGCTTCCCTATAAGAACTCTGTTATCCTGATGATGTCCAACAATTACTCCACACATTTCAAAATGGTAAAATATAGCACTACCGGAAATGTACTTATGTCCCGAGAAATTGAACATACTTCTGTAACGCATCCAGAGCCGAATACAGATTATCACCATCCCTCCCTTAATTATAACCGCCTCACAAATTCCCAAATCATTTTCACTTCTCATCCTACTTTTGCCGATACGATGAAGACCGTTTTATTGAATATGGACAATTTCAGCCTTAAGTATCACGATAAAACATCTCGAGGAATTATATTGGATAGATCGGAAAGAGAACTCATTGGTTTCGTTAGTGTAAATGGTGAATACGAAAAATACTTGAATCATTTCGAGGTGGAAATGACAAACGGAACCCATTATAATTTCACTTTGAGGTATGGAATGCCGGAGTGTAGTTTTCTACTTCACGACAGTTTACTTTACATTGCCAATTACCATCCTATTTCAACCGGCGCAGGGCTCCATTGCTTGGACTTAAGAACCAATAAGTTGATCTGGAGTGCCGATGTAATTCAAGTGAATGCAGACCATTCGAAATACAGCAATCATGTTAGTTTGAGTCTTTACAAAAACAAATTACTGATGGAAGGAACCGAAATGAATGGAGAATATTTGCAAGTTTTCGATTTCAAATCAGGCGAGCGCCTAAGTGCATTTGGGATCACAGATATTAGTGGACTTTTTAAAGACTAGTTAAACTTTTACTGGCCTAAAAAACCAGACTAGAAAATGTCTGTTCTACTTTAAATAATACCCGAGCGAAAACTCATGCGATCCACCGCTAATACCATTATTCAATTTGCTAATCGTACGATCATACGAATAAGCAATTCTAAATTTCTTGTGAATATTCCATCCTGCCATAAATCCAAGATTCTCGCGTTGACTAAAAGAAGTCCCAATCCAATATTTATTATCGAAAGAAAATTGTGCATTAAGGCTCAATCTGGTAAAGCCATCAGTATATTGAGCTAACAATTGCGGCTTCAAGGCAAATCGTTTTCCGAGTCTAACATTATATGCTGCTCCGAGATGAAATGTTCTATTACCGTAGTACGTATTTGTAACATCGTTGGGGCTGAGAACTGAGTTAAAGACATTCGCTACACTTCCATGGACAAGGAGGTTTTTCCAAGTATATGCAACGCCTAGATTCGCATTGATATCAGTAAAATCATTCGCTCCTCCAATATTGTCTCCAAGTGTTACCTTAGCCCAATCAACACGAGAATTAAAATAAGATGCGGCCACTCCAATTGATAATTTAGACGCTTCGTTTAGCTTCAATTGATAGTTGTAGTTAACGCTAATGCTGTTCTTTTTCCAGGCTATATTCTGTTCATTCGAAAAGTTTATCCCAACTCCGTGTTTATCCTTAAGACGCATATTGAAATTTGCCAGAACTGATTGTTGTGAACCGGTAAGCGCTGGCCATTGATTTCTATACAGAAATGAACCATGCATTTTATATTCCAATCCACTCATCGCTGGGTTAAAGTTGCTGTAATTGTTCCAGAACATTTGAGATGATACGTCTCGCTGAGCGAAACTAATTCCTGCTAAAAGGACAAAAAATAGTGTTAGCGTTTTCATAATGTTTGGATTTGTTCGTGTGTTTAAGAGAAACAATGCAAACGTCTCATTTGTTACAAGGTGATTTCAAATCTTATGTTTTGAACACCTTAAAAGTAGAATTCGAATTGCTAGATTTTTAGAAAGATTAGCTCCCGTTTAAATCAGCACCCAATTCACCTGGACTAGGCGAAGACTAACTTTACACTTGCAAGAACCAGAACAAATGCCAACAAATAACGCAAGGCTCTATTGTTCATTTTCTTACTTCCAACCCAGCCACCAATAAATCCACCGATTACTGCTAGCCCTACAAAAATACAAGCGTCTGAGTTCAGTTGAATTCCCGAATTGATTTGCCCCGCCATTCCTGCTGCTGAGTTAACCCAGATAAACAAGGCGGATATAGCTGCCGCTTCTTTCATTGAACCCCATTTGAACAATAGAATAATGGGACTCAATATTATACCACCTCCAATTCCTATCAATCCAGAAAAGAAACCGATCCCGGCACCGGTTGAAATTCCGGCAAGCCAGCTCACCTTTTTAATCTCTTTCGACTCTTTTCCAAAGACTCCCAACATTTTAATAATTGCAAAAATCAGTAGGACGCCGAGGATTATCTTATAGGTTTTTACATCTACATCAAGAGTTCCTCCCAAAAACGATAGTGGAATGGAGCCAACGGCAAATACGATGAATAATTTACCCTTGAAATAACCGCTTCGCCAAAAATGATAGAATGCAATTGCGGCAACAAATAAATTAAGAAGAAGTCCAGTAGATTTCATTTCGTCTGGAGCGAACTCAAACAACGCCATCAGTGCCAAATAACCACTTGCACCTCCATGACCCACAGCAGCGTATAAAAATGCAACTAGCGGCAGTACGGCGAGAAATATCCAGTGTGTTTCCATGTTCGATTGGTTCGATTGGTTCGATAAAGATACTCAAGATGAATAATAAAAAGACAATTGTAATTCTTTAAGTGATGG
>JABSPC010000543.1 GCA_013215515.1 Crocinitomicaceae bacterium | reverse complement strand
GGTTATCCCAATAATAAAAGATTGAAAATCAAGTTAATCGAGGAATACCTTGATCTTCTTTAATTCGTACTTCTTGTTGCTTAAGGTATTCTTTTACTTCATCTAAATTTTCAATTTCGAAGGCTGGATGTCTTTTTGATTTTCCTTCAAGATCTTCGGTGCCAATATGCAATTGAATCCCCGCAATTTCAAGCCAAAAGCTTCCGTTCTTTTTTATAACCTTTGGTTTTTCAATTTCATTCAAACCCAAAATATCGCAATAGAATTGGCGCGTTTTGTTTTCCTCTCCCTTCGGGATACAAATTTGAACGTGATCGATTTTCTTAAAAGTAATTTTCATTGATTAGATAACAAGGAATTGAAAATTACTCAATAATCAGCAAATAATTGTTCTTCTTTCCTTTACTCAAAAGAGCGTATTTATCGTGAACTAACACGTCCGAAGTAATCATAAATTGATCGTTTACTTTTTCCTTATTCACAGAAATAGCATTTCCTTTCAACTCACGTCTTGCTTCACCATTTGACGCTAAGAAATCTGTTTTCGCACCAAGTGCATCAATGATTCCTAGACCAGCGTCCATGTCAGCGCGAGAAACAGTAGCAAATTTGAAAGCTCCTTTCATTGCCTCGAAATCTGCACTTGAAAGTCCTTTTACATCTTCTGGAGAAGCTTTTCCGAACACTAAATTTGTAACGGCAATAGCACCTTTCAATGCTTCTTCACCATGCACGCGTCGTGTAATGTCGGCAGCCAATTCTTTTTGAAGTTTTCTTAAGTATTCCGCTTCATTGTGCTCAGCAATTAAAGATTCAATTTCATCATGATTTTTCAATGTGAAAATTTTGATGTACTTCTCAGCATCTTCATCAGAGGCATTGAACCAGTATTGGTAGAATTCATATGGCGATGTCTTCTCAGCATCCAACCAAACGTTTCCACCTTCGGTTTTACCAAATTTAGTTCCGTCTGCTTTTTTGATTAATGGAGTTGTAACGGCGTATGCCTCTCCTCCACCTTTTCTACGAATCAATTCAGTTCCCGTCACAATGTTTCCCCATTGATCAGATCCGCCTAATTGAACAATACATTCTTTGTTCTTATTCAAATAGTAGAAATCATATCCTTGAACCAATTGGTAGGAGAACTCAGTAAATGACATTCCAGTTTCCAGTCTTGACTTTACAGAATCTTTCGCCATCATGTAATTTACCGACATGTGTTTTCCAATATCACGTATAAAATCCAAGAAATTCATTTCTTTAAACCAATCGTAATTGTTGACCATTTCAGCGGCATTTTCACCACTTTCGAAATCTAAAAATTGCTCCAATTGCTTTTTCACACATGCAACGTTGTGATCAAGCGTATTTGAATCCAATAAGTTTCTTTCTTGAGATTTCCCAGAAGGATCACCTACCATTCCTGTAGCTCCACCAACCAAAGCAAACGGTTTATGTCCCGCACGCTGGAAATGAACTAAGGTCATAATTTGAACCAAACTTCCAATGTGCAATGAATCCGCCGTAGGATCAAAACCAATGTATCCAGCAGATACTTTCTTGTTTAACGCCTCCTCTGTTCCAGGCATTATATCGTGGATCATCCCTCTCCACGTTAACTCTTCAATAAAATTCTTAGGCATTTTGACTACTTCGTAAGGTTCTTAAATACTTCCTCTAATGATTTCTCTTCTGTTCGCAGTGTGATTGCAAGGATATCGTTTTCTTGAGCAAATTTCGCTACCGCTTTTCTCAAATCAACATTTTCTTTTGATTCAAGAAGCCATCCTGATTTTACTTGTTCAATTTTTCCAACCCCCGGAATCTTCTTCAGCAAACTCTTCGAAACGTTTCCTTCAAATTCTGCATAAACAGTAAGATTTGATCCTTCGAGTTGGAGATCGGCAGCTTTATCATCTGCTACGATTTCACCTTTATTTATAATAACAATTCTATCACAAATTGCTTCTACTTCCTGCATGATATGCGTTGAAAGCATAACTGTTTTCTCTTTTCCAATGTTTTTGATTAACTCACGAATCTCCACCAATTGATTTGGATCCAAACCAGAAGTAGGCTCATCGAGAATTAAAACATCAGGATCGTGAATAATAGCTTGTGCTAATCCAACACGTTGACGGTACCCCTTTGACAATTCGCCAATCTTTTTGTTTTGTTCAACTTCAAGACCGACTTTCTTAATCATTTCGGCAACGCGTTCTTTCAAATTCTTGACTTTGTAAATTTTTCCAACGAAAGACAGATACTCCTTAACATACATATCCAAATACAAAGGATTATTTTCAGGTAGGTACCCGATCAATCTTCGAGTTTCCAATGAATCACTCGAAACAGGTATGCCGCACACTTTAACATCTCCGCTAGAAGCCGAAATAAAACCTGTAATGACCTTCATCGTGGTAGATTTACCAGCTCCATTTGGCCCTAAAAAGCCAACGATCTCACCTTTTTTCACATTGAAAGAAATATCTTTCACCGCTGCTTGGCTACCGTAATATTTAAATAGATTTTTAACCTCTATTGACATGTTTTAGAATTTGATTGAACGAATTTAATGAATATTCGAAGACTAGTTGATTGATGAATTCAAAGTTTTCAAAATAATAACACTTCTAATAATGAATCGTTACGGATTCAAAGATTAAACTATTCAAGGATATCACGATTTTCATGCTTATTTTTGCCCCAATGTCAGAAAAGGGTAAAGTATTAAAGTCAACCGGTAAATGGTACATTGTTGAATTAAGCGATGGAAGCCTCGTCAATTGTCGAATCCGCGGTAAAATGCGATTGGATGGACTTCGAACGACGAATCCAGTATCTGTTGGTGATATCGTTATTCTTTCTAAAAAGGAGGATGAGGAAGGAAATCGAGTGATTGACAACTTTGAAAAGCGAACGAATTATATTGTTCGAAAATCCACGAACCTGAGTAAGCAAAAACAGATAATTGCCGCGAATATTGATCGTGCATACTTATTGGTTACAACGCACTCTCCTGATACACACTTGGCATTTATCGATCGCTTTTTGATCTCTGCTGAGTCATTTAGAATTCCAGCATCACTTTTGTTCAATAAAATTGATCAATACTCGGAAGATGAAATTGAGTACATCGATGCATTGATGTATATGTATGAAAGCATCGGTTATCCTTGTCATAAAGTTTCCGCATTGAACAAAGAAAATGTTGAATTTCTAAAGAATGAAATCAAGGACAAGCAAGTTGTAATTTCCGGCCATAGTGGTGTCGGAAAAAGCACATTGGTTAACGCGATTGATTCTCAAATGAACATTAAGACAGGTGATATTTCCGAATCGCATCAACAAGGGAAACACACAACTACGTTTGCAGAAATGCACAAATTGGCCACAGGCGGCTATATTATTGATACCCCAGGAATACGCGCTTTTGGAATTGTGGACATGGATAAGTCCGTTATTTCACATTACTTCCCTGAAATGAGAAAGTTGATGGATCAATGCAAGTTCAATAACTGTCTACACATAAACGAGCCAAAGTGCGCGGTTAAAGAGGCTTTGGAAAATGAACAGCTGGATGAAAGCCGATACATGACGTATGTTCAACTGATGGAAGAAGACGAAAATGACATTCACCGAAAAAACATTTACGGATGAGAGTTCTCGTTCAACGTGTAAGCGAGGCCTCTGTTAAGATTGACGGAGCCGTTCACGGATCGATTGACCGTGGCTTGTTAATGCTGATCGGAATTGAAAACGACGACGCTCAAGAGGATGCAAATTGGATTTCACAAAAGATTATAAATCTTAGAATCTTCAATGATGAATTCGGAAAAATGAATCTATCTTCGATTGACGTCAACGGAGAGTTTTTGGTTATCAGTCAATTTACATTGCATGCTTCAACTAAGAAAGGAAATCGACCTAGCTACATTAAAGCGGCACGACCTGAAACTGCGATTCCGTTGTATGAATATTTTGTTGCACAACTGAAAAAATCCGAGCACAAAGTGGAAACGGGCGTTTTTGGAGCTGATATGAAAGTTAGCTTAGTAAATGACGGTCCGGTTACCATTTGGATTGATTCAAAGAATAAAGAGTGAAATGAAGTTACTAATTACTTTTATTTTTCTGGTAGGTGGCTTTAGCGCTTATGCGCAGGTCATTGTTACCGAAGGGCCATCTATATCGTCTAGCGCGGTTACAGTTCCAAAAAATTACTTTCAATTAGAAACAAATTTTGGATTTCGAGGCAATAATGCTGACCCCAATTTCTACTCCTACAATTTAAATTTCCCCTCGGTACTTCTTAGATATGGAATGTCGGAAAAAATAGAATTTCGTTTATTTGGTACTAATGTTATTCGTCATAATCCTACTGGAGTTAAAACCTATAGAATTAGTAGCGTTGGGCTTGGGGCAAAATATTCACTCTTAAACCAACCAGAAGGGAAAACGCAAATGGCTATTATCGGTGACATCAATGTATTCAACCAAGACAGTCCATTTTTTGGTGGTGCTTTAACGTACGCTTTAAGCCACTCTTTCCATGAGAGACACTCAGTGGGATTTAATGCTGGTCTCGGACATGATATGATGAAATCATTCGGTGTTTATAACGGTACGACTTCTATTAAATCTTCAATAATCTATAATTTTAAAGTTAAAGACGAACTTACAATTTTCGCCGAATTCTTTTCTGCATCAAGTAATTGGATTACTAAATCATTCGGTATCGAGCAATTATCTGTTCCCTTTGAAACATCTTTTGGGTTTGATATTGGCGTTCAGCACCTCATAAGAGAACACATTCAACTTGATTTTTCTGCGGGATCATCACATGATTTTAATTCGTATTTTACTTCAGTTGGTTTTAATATTCTTCTCAATTCAAAAAAGAAATAATGGAAATCAAAGAAGCTCAAAAAATAGTAGACGATTGGATCAATGAATACGGGGTTCGTTACTTCGACGAGATGACGAATACAGCAATATTAATGGAAGAAGTAGGAGAAGTCGCTCGAATCATGTCGCGTCGATATGGGGAACAAAGCGAAAAGAAAAGTGATAAAGGTAAAGACCTCGGAGATGAAATAGCAGATGTGATGTTCGTGCTCATCTGTTTGGCAAATCAAACTGGAATTGACCTTGAAGAGTCAATGCGAAAGAACCTTGAGAAGAAAACGAAACGCGATCATTCTCGGCATAAAGAAAACCCAAAGCTAAATTCTAATAAGAAAAACTAGCAAAATTTAATTATTCAATTTCGCTTTAACCTCTTCATACTTCTCTGTCATTCCGAAACGTGCATAAAGCTGCTTAAGAGATATCAATGTACCTCGATGGTTAGAATCGATTTCATACGCTTTTTCTAAATACGGGAGGGCATTTTTAAATTCTAGATCGGCTATTTTTTTCAATTTATTATACTCCTCATCTGTCGATTGTTCGTTCGCTTGATTACTCAATTCTACTCCTTTATTAAAGTAGAGCGCTCCAAGATTATAATTCGCATTAAAGTGATAGGAATCAATTGAAAGGGCTTTCTTGTATGCTACTTCTGCTTTACCGTATCGTTGCAGTCCATCAAGAATCGACCCTTTAGAAAAATGATAAACCCCATTGTTAGGGTCGTTGACCAACATCCTATCAATGTATATTAAAGCTTCATTATTTTCTCCTCTTTTCAGGTGAGAATTCAACTTCAATGATAGAAGGTCTTGGTTCATTGGAAACTTTTCGAGGTACTTATTCAACTCAATTATATAAGTTTCTTCGTCACCCAATTGATTGTACTCGGACAAAATAAAATAATACATCCTTGCTTCCCTATAGCCATTTTCTGCACAAGCCTTAAAGTATTTAATGGCAGTTTTATGATCCTCCAATCGCTCAGATGCTAAAGCAATATTATAATTCGCCAAAGAATCAAAAATCCCCAATTCAGCAGCGGCTTCATTAGACAATAGGAATAATGTTCGTGCTTTCTCGTATTGTTTCTCATTGAAATATTCGACGCCATTATTCAAAGAATACGCATTTACAAACTCCAATTTCTCTTTGGTGTCATCCTTAAACTCACCTGACTTATCTAATTCTTTAACCTTCCTGTATGAATCAAATACAACTGGAAGCGGATTGTTTGATAGAGAGTGGTATTTCTCGTCCTTAGAATTATATATTGAATAATAAATATCGCCTCTGTACTTCCACGCTTTAGCCCATATTGAAGTCTCACTGTGAATTACGGCAGCGTCAGCAGCCTTTTTTGCCTTATCTAATTCGCCAGATTCCAAATATACCTTTGAACTAACAACATTAGATGGCTGAGCCATAACAACGAAGCCCATGAACAGCACAACTAAAAATGTGATTCCCTTCATATACAATACTTTAGACAAGTTAAAATTCGTGGTTTTATTTAATTTCTACAACTAATTTGAAGGTTTCTGTTACAATTCTCGAGCCAATAATAATGGCTTTTTAGTTATGGGTTAATCTAGACCCTACAATCTTATCAATCGGAAACGTAAACATGTCTTCATTCAAATCCGAAATTGGAACCCACCTGAATTTCTCTCCTTCTTCTGTCAATGGAATTGCGTGAGCAGAGACAGGAATTGCGTCAATATCAATTTTTGAAACTCGATAATAGAATGTAAATAATTGATCATTTTCTCTATATGCCGATTGCTGAAAGAAATCATTAACATAAAAGAACTCACCGATCTCAGCATCGAGGTTCATTTCTTCCTTGATCTCTCGGATCAACGTTTCTTTATGGCCTTCTCCCCACATCAATCCCCCGCCTGGAAACTTGGTCATAGAAACTCCATGACGTCGTTCATCAGAAACGAGGACTTCGTTCTTCGAATTAAGGATGATTCCGTAAACACGGAGGTTGAAATTGCTCATATTCGAATTAATTAATAATTATATAGGGTTACCCTTTTAGATCGCAGAGTATTTG
>JABSPC010000542.1 GCA_013215515.1 Crocinitomicaceae bacterium | reverse complement strand
CTTTTTATCCTTTGAACTTCGCTTTAGGATATTCTTTCCATGTTCCCAATTTCCGATTTCCGTTACATCATAGTATGCGTTGAAAACAGCGGCATTCTCGCCCAGGGCTTTATCAATCTCCTTCTTCGTCCAAACGTAAAACTTTCCTTCTTCCCCATCACTGTCAGCATCGAGTGAAGAATAAAAACCACCTTCTGAGGACGTCATTTCTCGCTCAACGAAAACCAATGTTTCATCGACGACCTTTTTATAAAGAGGGTTCTTCGTTTTCTGCCAAGCATGCGTATAAAGGCTTACCAACTGAGAATTATCGTAGAGCATTTTCTCAAAGTGAGGAACGTGCCAGTCTGTATCTGTTGAGTACCTAGCAAATCCACCTCCCACATGATCGTAAATTCCACCGAAGGCCATATTGTCCAATGTTGCCTCAACAGCGCGCAGTGCTTCAGCATTTTTGCTGATATAGCTATAATGCAACATATACTCCCAAGCTGATGGCATTGGAAATTTCGGAGCATTTAATCCACCTCCTTTTATGAAGTCAAAATTCGTTTTTGCAAGGTTGAAACTTTCATTCAAATCTCGCATGTGAAAATCAACTTCATTACTATTGAAAAGAACATTCTCACTTGAATTAATTCCTTGAGTAATTTTTTCCGCTTCGACAATCAGTTTTTGGGGATCTGTGTTTTGAATGTTCTTGAAATATTCCAACACCTGCATCCATTGTTCTTTGGCGAAATAAGTACCAGCATAAAATGGTCTACCATCTGCAAGAGCGAGTACATTCAACGGCCAGCCTCCTCTACCCGTAATTATTTGAGCGGCCGTCATGTAAATTTGATCCACATCAGGTCGTTCTTCACGGTCTAATTTAATACAAACAAAATTATCGTTCATGATCTTCGCAACGACAGTGTCTTCAAAGCTCTCATGTTCCATAACATGGCACCAATGACAAGCAGAATATCCAACACTAATAATTAACATCTTGTTTTCATCCTTTGCTTTTTTCAGCGCCTTATCACCCCAAGGATACCAGTTCACAGGATTATGGGCATGCTGCAACAAATACGGACTGCTTTCGTGAATTAACTCATTGGTGTACTTATGACCGTTAGTGTCTTCTTTTGTTTTCTGAGCAGTTTGTGCACATGAAGAACTAATGAATAAGACACTGATAAAAGTAATACAGCCTATGAGTTTGATCATTATTCGATTTTTAAAGATTATTACCGGTGGCGACGTAATACGCATATTGTGCTTTGTTATAGGAAGCAACGCTCTTCAAGTAATCCAGTTTTGACTTAATATAGATCTCTTGAGCTTGAACAATTTCAAAAGGAAGAACCGTTCTCAATTCTTGTCGAGCAACGCTTTGTCTCAAAGCCTCTTCTGCAAATTCACTACCTTCTTTCGCCAGTTGAGTCTGTAACTTGATTGTGCTAATTTTACTTCTAGAAGCAAGAACCTCGGCATTAACTTGTTCTTTGGTTTGTTCCATTTGAATACCTTGCAACGCCAATTGCGCATCATATTGCTTAAGACTTCCTTTCTTTATGAATCTTCCCAAAGGAATGTCCCATATCAAAGCGGCATTAATAATCCCTGTTGGATTTAAAGGGGAGAACACACCACCAAAATAAGAACCGTGGGTTCCAACTCTCAATTCTGGAAGGAACAATCCT
>JABSPC010000541.1 GCA_013215515.1 Crocinitomicaceae bacterium | reverse complement strand
GGAGAAGAAAAGTACTATAAAGTGTACAATGCACACGATGAAATAATGTTCAACGGAACTTGTAAGGACGGAATGGTCTGGGAAGGAAAAATGTATTTCTATGACAAAGACGATATTCTAGACAATGTTGAAATCTGGAAAAAAGGCAAATACCATTCGAACGGACAACTGTAAAAGAAGCTTTTATTCAATAAAATACCCCATTATCATAAACTCTTCATCGCCCTTCTTTCTTAAGATGAATTGCTCGGTAAAGGATTGATCACCAAACTCAATAGTATAATTGAGCTCAACGGTTGTTACGCCGTTATCAATTGATGTATTAAAGCTAGAACCCTGCTTAATACTTTTTACCTCACCCATTTGCTCTAAGCCTTCAAATATTTCCTACCAGACTTCTTTTGGGGAGGCTTTAAACCTTCAGGATGAACCATATTCATCATTGCACCAACGTTATGATTTTTTAGGTTCTTATGGAATGTTTTAACCGTTTTCTGAGCATCTTTCTTTGCTTCACCAAATCCACAGCTGTTCAAGATGAATAAAGAGGCTACAATAAATCCGATTGATAGAATGGCAGTTTTCATAGTAATGCGTATTTAGGTTAGTGTTTTCCGTTTTCAGTGATTTACAATATATCATTAAACAGTGGCTTTTTCTTAACTTTACTCAAAAAAAGGGGGATATGCTTAAATCAATGACTGGCTTTGGAAAGGCTACGGGAACGTTTAATTCGAAAAAGGTTTCGGTGGAAATTCGTTCTCTAAACAGCAAATCAATGGATTTGAATGTGAGAATGCCTTCACAATACAAAGAGTTGGATGGAACGATTCGGAAAATAATTTCTTCTGAATTGGGAAGAGGCAAAGCGGATGTCTTTATCAATTTTGACAGTATAGGAGATGAAAGCTCGGTTTCAATTAATAAGACGCTAGCGAAGAAATACTACGATGAATTAAAAGCATTGAATGATGCAATGGGGCAGGAGTCTCCGGATTATTTATCGATGATCATGAGAATGCCAGATATCATTGAGTCTTCTAAAGAAGACCTAACTGATGACGAGAAAGCATGGATGCTTGATCTTGTTAAAGAAGCAACTGGAAAATTGAATGAATTCAGACGTAAAGAAGGCGAAGATTTAGAACGCGAATTTTCTTTGAGGATTAATGAGATTAGAGATTTCTTGAATGAGGTTCCTAAGTACGAAGATGAACGAATTCAGGCGATTAGAGATAGAATGAAAAAAGGATTGGAAGAACTGGACAAGGGTCATGATGAAAATCGTTTTGAACAAGAAATGATCTTCTATATCGAAAAGTTGGATGTTGCAGAAGAAAAAATGCGTCTTTCCAATCACCTCATTTACTTCGAAGAAACAATGATGACGGATCAGTCTGGTAAGAAACTCGGATTTATTGGACAGGAGATCGGAAGAGAGATTAATACCTTGGGGAGCAAGAGCAATCATGCTGAAATGCAGAAGCT
Source organism: Crocinitomicaceae bacterium (assembly GCA_013215515.1). Lineage (GTDB taxonomy): Bacteria > Bacteroidota > Bacteroidia > Flavobacteriales_D > Crocinitomicaceae > UBA4466. The sequence continues at coordinate 4,577 of JABSPC010000541.1, read as the reverse complement.
TGTGATCGGTATGAAAGACAACCTCGAAAAAATAAAAGAACAGATTTTAAATACACTTTAAGATTTTCTACAAGGATATGGACTTAAAAGGGAATGGTAAATGCGTTATTTTTTCAGCTCCTTCCGGTGCTGGTAAAACTACAATTGTACATCATTTGTTGACCAAAAATTTGGGAATGGAATTCTCTGTTTCCGCATGCAGCAGAGAGCCAAGACCCAATGAAGTGGATAAAAAGGATTATCATTTCTTAGGAGTTGAGGACTTTAGACAGAAGATAAATAATGATGCTTTTGTTGAGTGGGAAGAGGTGTATATCAACAACTTTTATGGAACGCTCAAATCCGAAATGGAACGCATTTGGAGCCAGGGAAAGGCAGTCATATTTGACGTCGATGTCATTGGTGGTCTGAATATTAAAAAACAATTTGGTGATAATGCCTTTGCGGTATTCGTAAAGCCACCGAGCTATGAAGAATTGGAAAACCGTCTTCGAGGAAGAAGTACGGAATCGGAAGATAAAATCAATCAACGAATGGCCAAAGCGAGGAAAGAGCTTGCCTTTGCAGAGGAGTTTGACTTTGTATTGATTAATGATAATTTGGATGAAGCCTGTGAAAAAGCAGAGCAACTCGTCTCGAATTTCTTAAATGATTAATGAAAATAGGACTCTATTTCGGAACGTTTAACCCTGTTCACGTTGGACATTTGGTTATTGCCAATTACATGGCTTCGAATTCTGATTTGGATCAAGTTTGGCTTGTAGTTTCTCCACAAAACCCATTAAAGAAGAAAAAAAACCTTCTTGAGGATTACCATAGATTAGTGCTTGTAAAGGAAGGCATTAAAGACAATCCTAAACTTAAAGCGAGTGATATAGAATTCAAATTGCCGGTACCAAGTTATACTTCAACGACCTTGGCCTATCTAAAGGAAAAATACCCTGAAAATGAATTCGCCCTAATAATGGGAGAAGATAATTTGAGGACCTTCCACAAATGGCAAAATCACGAAATGATTCTTGAGAATCATGAAATGTATGTGTACCCTAGAGTGCATACGATTCAAGAACTTGAAGCAATGTCAATGGAGAATGAACAGGACAAAAATGACCTTGCAGAGCACAAAAATGTTCATATGTGCAATGATGTACCTGTAATGAATATCTCATCTAGCTTTATTCGAAACCAAATTAAAGAAGGCAAAGATGTGCAGTACCTCTTAACAGATGCCGTACACAAGTACCTTGTAGAAATGAATTTTTATCAGCCCAAATAGGAGGCCAATAGGATAAAGAGTACGCTGACTAGAGAAACGATTAGCGCAACCAATAAAGCTCTTTTAAGGATTTTCTTTCTTTCCGATGATGGTTTTCTATACGTGAATAAGAGTCCACACATGAATCCGAAAATAATAATAAAGGATCCTCCAAAAAGGGCTAATAGTGCCAAAGCAGCACTTCCGTTACAAGCTAAGGAACAAGAAAAGGCTAACAGGACTATCATGGCTGCGGCCAATAGGATAAGACCAAATGTAATTAATCCAGCCCAACCACTCATAACATGACCTTCAGCTGTAGGCGCTACTTCTGATAAGCCTGAAGTGATAATACTCCTTTTGCTCCAACTCCAAACGCTCCTAGAGCACTTGAAACATTAAACAAGTTCATGAAGAAACGCTTTTTTCTCTTGTCGGTTTTATGCGTAACGAAATAAGCAATTGTGGTTAATACGAGACCTCCCAGTCCAAATACTGCCATCCAGGGAGAGAAAGGAACGGGCATTATAGCACCTAGTACTAAAGCGATAATAGCGATTAGTATTTTGCAGCGCGGCAATCAACCATCGCGCCTTCTTAATGTTGTTTGGGGCCCATATAGAGGAGTTCTTGAAGAATGGAAGAAACAAATGCCATTGGAAGAAGTAAAGCCAGTGAAAAGAATAGCAGTCACGCGAGCCATTTTGATTTTCCTTCCTTTTTGGTGTCCTTCTCTTTCCTCTTTTTTTCAGATGTGTCTTGAGTAGATGATTCGTCTACTGTTGTTGAGGCCGTTTCTTCTTTCTTATCGGCTTGAGCATCAGTGATCTTATGGTTTTTTGATTTATTCGGTTTGACTTTGTCTTGGGTTACTGATGCTTTATAGGCTTCCAGCTCAGCTACACTAGTTTCGTGTAATTCGGTGACCTCAGTGCTATCAGACATTTGAGCAATTGCTTGAGTATTAGCTTCAGCAGCAGCGCATTCTAGTTTTTCTTCTTTAAGATCTTTTCTAGACTTCGAATTTTGGCCCCAAGAAATGTGGAATCCCTTGTTGTAGCGTCGTTTTTCCATGTGGAAATTACTACATCCTGCGAGGATAAACGTACAAATAAGTAGAAGTTCAATTTTGCCTATAACGTCGTGGTTTTAGGCAAAAACAGCAATGTTAACTGATTAGGAGCTATTGATTTAAAAGAATTAGCACATGTGCGTATGCCATTTAAGCTAAAATTAAAGTTGCATTTCTGGTACGTGATCCGGAACAACCATTTCACCTTCTGTAGCGGCAATGATCTCCTCTACTGTAACTCCAGGTGCTCTTTCAAGTAGGTGGAATTTATGATCTTTAATTTCCATAACAGCCAAATTCGTGATTACTTTCTTCACACAAGCGACGCCAGTTAAAGGTAGCGAACAGTCCTTGAGAAGCTTAGAAACACCGGCCTTATTGGCATGCATCATTGCAACAATAATGTTTTCTGCGGAAGCAACTAAGTCCATAGCGCCCCCCATTCCTTTTACCATCTTCCCTGGGATTTTCCAATTAGCGATGTCTCCATTTTGAGATACTTCCATAGCTCCAAGTACCGTTAATTGAACATGTTGACCACGAATCATTGCAAATGAAGTTGCAGAATCGAAATAGGCTGCACCTTTCATCGCAGTAATTGTCTGTTTTCCCGCGTTGATTAAGTCTGCGTCTTCTTCTCCTTCAAATGGAAACGGTCCCATTCCTAAAATTCCATTTTCTGATTGAAATTCAACTTCTAATCCTTCCGGGATAAAGTTAGCTACCAATGTTGGAATACCAATTCCAAGGTTAACATACCATCCATCTCTTAATTCTTGTGCAATTCGTTGTGCAATACCATTTTTATCTAGACTCATTGTTAATTATTTTTGTCTAACAGTTTTTTGTTCAATTCGTTTTTCAAATGTTTCTCCTTGGAATATGCGTTGAACGAAGATTCCTGGAGTATGAATTTCATTTGGGTCAAGGGATCCCGCTGGCAATAATTCCTCCACTTCGGCTACAGTAATTTTCCCTGCCATCGCCATCATTGGATTGAAATTTCGAGCGGTTGCCTTAAAAATCAAGTTCCCTTCAGTATCACCTTTCCAAGCTTTCACAATTGCAAAATCAGCGGTTAATGCCGATTCTAAAATGTGAGGTTTCCCATTAAATTCACGAACTTCTTTTCCTTCTGCTACTTCAGTTCCATAACCTGCTGGAGTATAAAATGCTGGAATACCTGCTCCACCTGCTCTGCATCTTTCCGCCAAAGACCCTTGTGGAATTAGATCTACTTCCAATTCACCTGAAAGCATTTGACGTTCGAATTCATCATTTTCACCAACATAAGAAGAAATCATTTTCTTGATTTGTTTTCCTTGAAGGAGTAATCCCAATCCAAAATCATCCACCCCGGCATTGTTTGAAATACAAGTCAGACCCGTCACACCCATTTTTACCATTTCGGCAATTGAATTTTCAGGAATTCCACAAAGACCAAATCCACCAAGCATTAGGGTCATATCACTCTGTAATCCTTGAAGAGCCTCTTGCGGGTTCTTTACAACTTTATTCATAATCTTACTTAATTGATTCCGAAATTAATGCCATCTCCACCGTTATCATCCCCATCACAACTAAATTCTTCAGTACTATAGCCAATAGGTTCCTCGAAATCTTCTTTTGATATATGTATATCTGGATCCTTATAAACCTTTTGCATATAGTATCCAAAAATTGGCAGTGCCATTCGGGCACCTTGTCCCCATGCCATGCTCCTGAATCGAACAGCTCTATCATTAGCTCCAACCCATATTCCAGTAACTAAGTCCGGTGTTAATCCCATGTACCAACCATCGGCATTACTTTGAGTTGTCCCTGTTTTACCAGCCATTGGATAGGCACCCAATCCACCCCATGGGTGATAAGTTCCTCTTAGCGATGCACCTGTCCCATATTGAACAACACCTTTCAACATCATTAGAACCCTGTGCGCTAAATTCGCGTTTAAAACTTCTTTGGAATGTGGTTCGGCACTGTAAATAATGTTTCCACGTCTATCTTCAATTCTTAAAACTGTAGTAGGGCGGTTGTAAATTCCATGATTCACAAACATTGCTTGTGCTGCTACCATTTGACTAACGGATAAATCCATTACTCCCAAACACATTGATGGAACTTCGTCTTCAAGGCGCAGGTCAATTTCTAAATCCTTTAGTAGCTTAGAGATGTTTTTTGGACCTGCATAACCTCCCATCTTTTTCATGACTAAAACAGTTCCAGGGTTATTGGAAGTTGCAAGACAGT
>JABSPC010000540.1 GCA_013215515.1 Crocinitomicaceae bacterium | reverse complement strand
GGATTTCTTTCGTCATATAGGTGTGATACTAATTCAGAATCTCTGTCCAATCCTAAGGTTAATTGAGTTAAGTCATTTGAACCAATTGAAAATCCGTCAATAAATTCTGCAAATTGGTCCGCCAGAATGAAATTTGACGGTATTTCGGCCATTAAATAAATTTTAAGTCCATTTTCTCCTCGTTCTAAACCGAAGGACTTCATTGTTTCTAATACAGCCTTGCAATCATCAAGAGTTCTACAAAAGGGAATCATCACGATAATATTTGTTAGTCCCATTTCATCTCTAACTTTTTTTATTGCTTCACATTCCATACCAAATGCAGCTTTGAAATTATCAGAATAATACCGTACAGCACCCCTCCATCCTATCATTGGGTTTTCTTCATTGGGTTCAAAGTATTTCCCTCCTAGTAAGTTTCGATATTCATTCGATTTGAAATCGCTGAAGCGAACAATTACAGGTTTATCATAAAATGCTGCTCCTATTTTTGCTATTCCTTGTGCCAGTTTATTTATGAAAAAAGATTTTTCAGAAGGGTATCCTTTTGTAATTTCTTTAATGGAAGCCGAAAGTTTAGCGTCATTCAGCTCTTTATGTTTCAATAGAGCCAATGGATGAACTTTGATGTAGTTGTTAATTATAAATTCTTCACGTGCAAGGCCAACTCCAGAGTTAGGAAGAAATGAAAATTTAAAAGCAGCATCTGGGGAGGCAACATTTAACATTAACGGTGTTGATACTTTAGGTAACTCGCTTATTTCAAGTTCTTTTTGGGTGTAGTCACAATATCCAAGATATACATTCCCACGCTCTCCTTCCGCACATGAAACAGTTATTTCACTTCGCTCCTCAAGTAAATCAACTCCATTAATAGTGCCGACTATTGCAGGTATACCAAGCTCTCTAGATACAATTGCGGCATGACAAGTTCGCCCTCCTTTATTTGTTACAATTGCAGATGCCAGTTTCATAATCGGCTCCCAATTGGGATCAGTCATATTTGTAACCAGTACATCTCCTTTACTAAAGGATTTAAATTCCGAAATGTTTTTCAGTTTGCAAACTTTCCCTTGACCTATACCATCGCCAACTGCTGTTCCTTCCAAAATCAACTCAAGATCAGAAGTATTTTCTATTGTAGACTGGATAATAAGATTGTTAACCTTATTTGAATGATTGGTTTCAGGGCGTGCTTGTACGATATATAGCTCTCCACTTATTCCATCTATTGCCCATTCGACGTCCACTGGACACCATTTATTATGGATTTCTGAATAATGTTTCTCAATTTTCATCACCCAATCGGCAATTTTTAGCACGTCTTTTGGAGATAAACAAAAAGTTTCTTTCTCGAGAATTGATACTTGTTTTGCAGTTACCAAATCCGAATGTAATGAATCGTTAAATACCATCTTTTCTTCTTTGGAACCTAGCTTCTGTTCAATAATAGACTTTGTTTTCTTAAACACTAAATATTCATCAGGACAAATACTGCCTTGAACCAACAATTCACCAAGGCCATAAGACGCATTTATAAGAACGACATCCTTAAAGCCAGATTCAGTATCAATAGAAAACGCAACTCCAGATGTACCAACATCGGAGCGTACCATTTTCTGGACACAGATGGACAGATAAACACTTGATTGGTCAAATTTCATCTCCTCACGATAAGAAATTGCTCTGTCGGTAAATAATGATGAAAAACAGCTTTTAACCTTTTGTAGTAAATCATCTTCCGATGTTACATTTAAAAATGTCTCTTGCTGTCCAGCAAATGATGCGGTAGGAAGATCTTCTGCGGTTGCGGAGGATCGAACTGCTACACTGAGTTTCTTATCATCGTTCTCTTCGCACATTTGTTGATATGCCCATCTTATTTCTTTCTCAATGTCTGTTGGAATTGTTCCTAACATAATACGAGATCGGATAAGCTTCCCGACCTTTCGTAATTGTTGTAGGTTTGAGGTATCTAGGTCGGATACTGCTTTGGTAATTACAGATGTTAGCTGATTGAATTCCAAGAAATTTATGTAGGCATTTGTCTTAAGAGCAAAACCATCAGGGACTTTTATTCCTAAATCTGATAAATTATTGATCATCTCTCCTAATGACGCATTCTTTCCTCCTACAATATCGATGTCTTTAATTGATACTTGCTCTAAGTTGATCGTATATTTTCTCATAGTAATATGTTGAATAATATTAGTATTAAACATTATGCCATTCAACCATTCCCTTATATACATGAAGAAAACGATTTAAACTACGCTAATTTAGGCCATAAGTGATTCCAACTATTGCGGAAATAGCAGCTTCAAATGAAGCACGCTCATCAGCAGTTAAAGGTTGATCATTTGGCATTTTTTTTATAGTAGTTTTCGCAGAATTGCAATGGGCCTTTTGAGAAACTGTAATTCTTGATTTATCTCCAATTGGCTCGTAAATTTCTACCGTTGTTTTGTAAATTATTTTAGTCGGCGGAAGTGAAACTGAACATTTAAAGCGATAATTGATTCCATTTACAATTTGAATTGAAACTTCAAGAGGGGTATAATCACCTTCAATGATTCCTTTACTCGCTTCATTCAATATTCTTTGATCCCTTTTTGTTAAGGGACGAAATTCGGTCCACCCTCCAAATTTTTGCGTCTTTGATATGATTCTTTGGTTTGCCATAGTAATTGATTTATGGATTATATATTGCCAGTAAACATTATGGAATGGAAGCCTGTTTCCTCGTTGAATTCAGGACGCCACATTCATTTATTAACACAATATGATAGTATTCAAACGCGTAATTAGTCCTGTCTTTCCAATTGTATTGATTAAGTTTCCCAACGTGATGGTAGTATTTCCTAACGTTATATTAATGTTGTTCTTTCCTATAAAACCACATTTATACGTCATCATTTTAAATGCGATTTACGCATCCCGCCAGTTGACGGGAGTGCTTTACTAATGAAAAGTAAATTAAATAAGAGCTCCGTTAAGAGCTAAGAGGCGGAACTTAAAACTGATTACTCTCATCTTCTAAAATTCTTTTCTTTAAACTTATGGCTCTTGTTTTATAAGTATAAAGTGAATAACAGGCCGGTGAGTAGAAATAATTGTCTTTTATAACTCAAATAGACATGGGGATTTTCCAATGTGTATTGAAAAGCTCCACCCGGAACAAGGCTTTTGCCAACTACTTTCGTTTCACCAAATCTATTAGCCAAAATGAGCTTACTTAATACTCAAGTTTGAAATATTTCGAAGCCTTCTGAGGCGGGCCTTCGTCCAAAGACATGAATAAGTCTCCTCAAGGTTGAGGCACTCACTAAAAAGCACTTCGTACAGATATAACACACTGATAAACAAGACGTAGAATACTTTCTTTAAAAGTTTGTTTCCTGACAAAACTCTCAATCTCATTAACCTTAAATATTTTAATACTTC
>JABSPC010000054.1 GCA_013215515.1 Crocinitomicaceae bacterium | reverse complement strand
GTTTTAATAAGTTTAAATATTTTGAGGTTTTGTGTTTCGTTACTCAAAGTCAATGAATAGCTCCCTAGCGCTAATTGACTTACTTGAATTGGTGTTTGCTCACCAGAAAGAATATTCTGCATAATCAATTTACCCTGTGCATCATAAAGCAAAAGAATACAATGCTATTTATCAAATGAATTAGGGCTCTTATTTTGAATATTTAGTGTCCCAGGGTTTAACACTTTGAATTCTGTACGACGATTTTTTTGGTGCTCTTCTTCAGAACAGTCAGAAACTAATTTTCCCTCACATGAGCAGTTATTGACCAATCTGGATTCACCATAGCCCTTAGCAACAATTCGCTCAGGGTTGAAAATAGAACGTTTAATATATAGAGTCGAACTTGTGGCTCTTCGATCAGATAGCCATTCATTATACTCTGCTGTTTGTCTGCAATCCGTATGTGAACCGAGCTCAATTCTTAGTTCTGGATAATCATTCATGATTTTTATAATTTTATCCAATTCAACTTTGGATTCCGGTCTAAGATGAGAGCTGTTTAAATCGAAGTAAATTTCGTTAATCGTTAATAGGTCGTTGGATGAAACACCAACCATTGAAAGGTCTAATTCACCATGAACATCATATCGTCCAGGCTTATAGAATAGTGGTTTATAGTCCAGTTTTTTTGTAACATACCCTTCTTTCTCTAGAGTTAGGGTATAGTTTCCTTTTTCCCCGATTATTTTTTCTTCCAGTGATTTAAGGTAATCGCCTTCAGACCCCGTAATGATACTAGTAACCTCTCCGGAAATATTATCCATGATTAAGACAGAAACACCCTCGAGAGGTGTGTTGTCTTTAGCATCTGTAATTAGTGTGTATAGGCTAAATGCAGCTTCTTTAGATAGCACCAGGTCTTTGTTGACTTCAACAACATCTTTCGGAATATCTAATGTATTGATAACATCCGTGTTGCTATTAAAGTCTCCTTTTGCTACTCCCAATGTATATTCGGCGTTTCTATCAATATCGAAGACGTACTCACCTTTTTCATTAGAAGTTGTTGTAGCCAATATATTTCCATCCAGATCCAAAAGATTAACTGTCGCTTCAGGTAAAATGTCACCAGAGTTTTGATCCGTAACCAATCCTTTTAAGATTAAATCATTCATGAATGATTTAATTAATGTAAATGAATAGATATCATCGTCTCCTGAACCAGTTGAACGATTAGAGGAAAAATAACCTGTTACCCCATCTTTCATTACGGTAAGGCCAAAATCATCATTTTGAGAATTTAGTGGAGCACCTAAATTCTTTAATTGTCGCATGGATCCATCCTTGGAAGGAATTCTCGAGAAAATATCTAAGCCACCCAGACCAACATGACCATCAGAGGCAAAAAATAAGACACCATCTTTCCCCATCCAAGGAAACATTTCTTGTCCTTCGGTGTTAATATCTTTTCCTAAATTGATTGGTTCACCAAAACTGCCATCTTGTGATAAGCTTACTTTATATATATCTGCACCTCCAAAACCTCCTGGCTTATCGGAAGTATAATACATTGTCTTTCCATCTTCAGTGATAAATGGATGTCCTACCGAATAGTTTGTTGAATTTAGGCTAATAGATTCTTCATTGAGCCAGTTTCCGTCTTCGTCAACTTCAGCGCGGTAAATTTTGAGATTTTGAATTCCTTCTTCATCTCTTTTTTCTTTTCTTTTTGAAATGTTGTTACGCGTGAAATAAACAATATTCTTACCAGGAACAAAACACAAAGGACCTTCATGATACTTTGAATTAACCTTACGTTTCAATTTTGTAATGTTACTTAAATCGTTGTCAGGTCCCTTGTCAGAAGTGAATAAATCCAGATAGCTCATGTCATTCCATGCATGGCTGTGACTAATTGCTGCCCTAGGACTCCTGTTCGAGACAAACCAAATTTGGTCATCTTTTCCAGGATAACCTCCGAATTCAACCCCATTGGTATTCATCACTAAATGATTTATTTCAAAATAGGCCGGTTGGTTGGTTATTCTGGCAAAGTAATTACGGTTTTCATTGAATTCCTTTGCCAGAATTTTATCACCATCCATGAGCGTATATTTACCCATCCACTCATCACTTTCTTGATATTTACCGTTTTCCTTCAATGCTTGTGCAAATTGATACACATCCTTGGGTTTTTGATCACCAGAAAACATCATCGAGGCGTAGTGTACTTCTGCTGACTCCGTTTTTCCCATTTGATAATAGCAATCGGCTAAATTTGCCTTCATACTAGGAGAATCAACTTCAGATCCAATTAAATCAGTATATAATTCTACGGCTGAGGCATAGGATAGTTGACTATAAAAATTATCTGCTCGATTTAACTTTCCCTGTTGACTAAAGGAAACAAAAACAAGACAACTTGATAATAATGAAACTAAGATGGTTTTCATAATTCTTTTGCGTTAATAATTAATTAAAAGTATCGTGGAGATCTTTGTCCTTTCCCATTAAATGTAAGGTCATAGGAAAGTAAGATTTCGTATGTTCCGTTATTATATTTTGCTAAGTCTGTTAGCGTTTGATCATAAGCCAAGCCAACTTTAAATTGGTTGGTTATTTGAAACTGAACAAAGACACCGAAGCTGTCTCCCATTCTCCCCATGAGTCCAAGCCAGAGTTTTTCTCGGTATATGGCGGCTATGCTTATATCCATTGATAGCGGAGCGCCAGCAGTAAGTTTAATATGTGAGGTTGGTCTCATTTTCCATCTCTGGTTAACATTAAACACGCCACCTAAAGCAAGAAAATAATGCCGTTTTTCTCTCGCATCTGTTCCCGTATATTTGTTTTC
>JABSPC010000539.1 GCA_013215515.1 Crocinitomicaceae bacterium | reverse complement strand
TGCATTTATTAAGTGGTGTGAGCAAGAATTTGCCCAAACACCCTATGATGTAATGTTCGCTGGAACGTCATATTGCTTCGACTTATCTGTTTTTGAAATGCTTTTCCCGCTGAGTCAAGGAAAAAGGATTAGGATGCTGGAATCAGGTGTTTCTATTCCCGATTACATTGATAGCGAAGAAAATATTTTTATTAATACCGTTCCGTCTGTAGTGCGCAGTTTGATGGACCAACAAATTTCGTGGGACAATGTCGTTGCTCTCAACATGGCTGGAGAACCTGTACCTAAAATTTTTAAAGATCAGTTGGATTTCGAGCGAATGGAAGTCAGAAACTTGTACGGACCTTCTGAGGATACTACTTACAGTACAATGTACAGGTTTTTGAACGACGAATTAAATTACATTCCAATTGGTGTGCCCGTTGGGAATACCCACTTATATATACTTGATGATGACTTGAATATTCTACCAATTGGTGTAGAAGGTGAAATTTGTCTTTCAGGTCAGTCCATCGCGAAAGGTTATTTAAATAAACAAGATTTAACAGATGAATCATTTGTAGAAAATCCGTTTGTCGATGATCAGCGCATGTACCGCACAGGTGATATAGGTAAATGGACAGAAGAAGGATTGGTTGCATTTACTGGAAGAAAAGATGATCAAGTGAAAGTGCGTGGATTCCGGATTGAATTGGGTGAAATTCAGTACCAACTGGATTGCATTGATGAAATTGAACAGGCTATTGTGATTGTTAAAGAGGTAAATGGTGAAAAATCAATCACTGCATATTATACTCCTCGAGATATAGTTTCAGTTGATTCGCTTAAAGAAACCCTCGAAGAACATCTTCCAGTCTATATGGTTCCTGCCTATTTTATGGAAATGGAAACAATTCCAATGAATTCAAATGGGAAAGTGGAAAAGAAACAGTTGCCAGAGCCTGAATCTGGACAAATTAGAGAAGTAATTGAACCAAAAACTGAAACGCAGCAACGATTATTAAAGCTGTGGGAACAGTCATTAAACACAACAGGATTCGGAATTGAGTCGAACTTTTTTGAGCTAGGAGGTCATAGCTTGAAAGCAACAAAACTGAGAGGGTTAATTCTGTCTGAATTTCAGAAGGAAATCACTCTAAATGAATTGTTTGAGCAACCAGAGATCGCCCCAATGGCCGAACTGATTGATTCAAAGCCAATTTATATTGAAAAGAAGATTGAGCGTGTAGCAATAGAAAGTGACAGCTTGATTCCACTATCATATGCACAAGAACGTTTATGGGTATTGACAAAATTTGAAAATGCTTCTAAAGCATACCATATGCCAGCAGCATTTAAAGTAGTAGGAAATCTTAATAGTGAAACTCTTGAATCTTTCTATCGCCCTTAAGTTCAGTTCTAGGTATTTTTGTACTTCCTCGCAGATAAACCGGGATATCAGTAACATTCTTATACGATGGTACTATTTGAAATGTGAACGGTTTAGTTGCCATCTTACCACAATGATGACACTTACGTCTAATAACAGGTCTCACATATTTTTTAGGTCTTGCCATTTATTAATTCCTTTATC
>JABSPC010000538.1 GCA_013215515.1 Crocinitomicaceae bacterium | reverse complement strand
GGTAGTAAAGGACTTAAATTTATCAAGCTTCTACTCTAGCGAAAAAAGCAGCTTTAAGTTCCTGCTATTCATTGATGAAACGGGCAAGGTGACTAAAGTTCAATTGGTCGCTAAAAATTCATCGGACAAACCACTACTAGAGAAGCTGTTAATTGAAATAGAGAAGCAAGTTCAATACGATTCTAGCCCCGGTTCAGAAACCGTAAGTATTTATTACTCGTGCGTAATAAAACCAATCTAAATTGAATTATTAAATCCATTTCATGCATCTCAAAGAATTGATATCTTTATATAATAAAACCAAAAATATTACCATGCTAAAATCTCCCATTTACTTGATTCCTTATGATTTCACTCCTGTTGCAGAAGGTGCACTAAAGCTAGGTTTAGACCTTGCTGAAGCGAATAATGGCTCGGTTTACTTGCTTCATATTGTAAAGAAAAATTCTGAAAAAATTTATGCGAGAAACCAATTCATTGAGGTCTTTAACAAATTAGCGGATAAAGAACAAGTCATTACAAATACGAAAGTAATAGTTGGTGAATTATATGAAGATGTTGGAAAAGCAGGAGATATTTTGAAAGCTTCTCTTATTGTAATGGGAACTCATGGTGCTCAAGGAATGCAAAAGATTTTTGGAAGCCATGCGATAAAAATGATTAACAGCTCGAGTACTCCTTTCTTAATTACACAAGGAAAGAAAGAGGTTGAAAAAATCAAAACGATCGTGATGCCATTCAGCTTCGCCAAAGAAAGTATTCAGATTACGACTTTCGCAGGTGCAATTGCTAAAAAATTCAAGGCTAAAATACACTTAGTGGGATGGCATGATAAAGACGAATGGCTCGAAGGAAAAACCAGAACAAACCAGATCGTTGTGCGTAGAGCATTTAAAGAAATGGGAGTAGAATGCGAGTTGGTTAACATGAAGCCTAGTAAGGATTATAATGATCAAGTAGTTGCCTACGCGAAGGAGGTTGATGCGGATATTATTGCTGCAGCATACTTTAAAGAAGGGATTCTACCAACGCCTAATTCCTTTATTCAAGGTATGATTGAAAACGAATACCAAATTCCATTATTGACTGTTAACTCAGAAGAATTGTCTGTAATTAATTCAAATTTCTCTTTCCAGAGTATTTAGTTTTCTAAAACTAGTACTTCTTTCTCGGATACTATTTTCCAACTGGTAAACTTCATTAGAAGACTTTGCCCTAGTAATAGTGATCCTCCCGGCATTATTGCCGCTTGAACGTTGTGCACTTTAAAGTTTCCTATTGTCAACAAACGAATTGTCAACATCTGGCATTGAACTGTTGAACCATCAGTCAATGAATACGTTGTGAAACCTCCATAATCTTGAGCACTAATTTCACCTGCATCTAATAATATTTTTTCCAACTTAGAATCTATAATTACATCTGATGCACCTGAATCAATAGTGAAATAACGCTCTACATCTCCAAAGCCAATCTTCACATTAAAGCCATTTCCAGCAAGATTAACGATTGGAATATCTTCGATTTTATTCACGCCTAATACTTCAACTGGGGTTTCTATGTAATCCAACCCATCCCCTCCAGCGAATGCTAAGCCAACACATGGTATTACCAATTCATTAAACAGTACTTGGTTTTCATAATCCAAAGTTTCAAGTTCTTCATAAGTAACTCCTATAGAAAACAATCCTTCGATGGTACAATTGCAATAAATATCAGCTTGTTCTTTAGTATATGCCCCGTCCATTTCAGGATCATCCATAATTGCTTTCGTACACATCTCAACTGCAATAGACTTTTGCAACTCAGAGTTCATTTCACCATCCTTAAATTCGTAATCATCGTCGATCTCCATATTAGGCTCAACACAAGTCGTAAGAATTGTTAGATTATCTCCTGTTGTAAAAAACTCAACCAAGTCCCCTTTATCAATATGCTCTTTAAGTTCTGTCATAGTTAACGTTGGCATTAGCTATCCAATTACGCAGCTACAATATTTTTTAAAATCAATTTGAATTCCATCAACTTCCATCATGGCTCCCTTCCCTCCTTCGATACATTGATCAACAATTACTGATTTTAGACCGAGATTAACTCCGTCTTTCGTAATGATATCTTGTGCATTTAATTGAAGGCAAACAAATACAATTAAAATTGACAATAATTTTTTCATAATTACAATTAACGGTTTATCCAATACAAAGGATTTATTTTCGGTATGATTTTGGAAGAATTAGCTTAAATTTATGAATCAATTTAATGTTATGAATAAATTCCTTACTGCGGTATTCTGCAGTTTACTACTTACCGGTTTCGCACAAGATCAAATTGATATGATCGACGTACTCTCATACGACATGCTTATAGAGGTTGGCGATAAGGACGATTCTATTCACGTAACGGAAACGGTAACCGTAAAATTATTGAAAGAATGTAATCGGTTTTATTTGGATCTGGTATCTGAAAAGGATGGGTACGGAATGCGTATTATTACTATTAAAGACAAAGAGACCAAAACTTTAAAGTTTGTTCATAAAGACGATAAGGTCTGGTTTTTACCAAATGTAAAGAATGCTGGAACGGAACTAACTTTTACCATCAATTTTTCAGGAATTCCAAAAACAGGATTGATCATTGGCAAAAACAAATTTGGAGACCGTACTTTTTTCGGAGACAACTGGCCAAATCGAGCGAGACATTGGATAGCTTGTGTAGACCATCCAGCGGATAAAGCGACAATAAATTTCTCGGTGATTGCACCAAAAAAATACCAATGTATCGCAACTGGAGAGTTAAGCTCAAGCTCTAAATACAATAAGAAAAAAATAAAACACTCTTATCATTCAGACATTCAACTACCGACAAAAGTTATGGTGATTGGATTGGCTGAATTTGAAATTGAAAAATTAGAAACCAAACATGATTTTGAATTGAGTATTTGGGCATACGAAAAAGACTCAAAAAATGGATTCTCAGATATGGCTGTTGCCAAAGAAGTTATAGATTATTTCGTGTCAAAAATAGGCGATTACCCCTTTGAGAAACTTGCCAATGTCCAGTCCACAACTCAATTTGGCGGAATGGAGAACGCTGGAAATATTTTCTACGATGAAAACGCCGTTAAAGGCGAAAACTCAATGGAAGCACTTGTAGCTCATGAAATCGCGCATCAATGGTTTGGAAATTCAGCTAGCGAGGCGGATTGGCAACATCTGTGGCTAAGCGAGGGATTTGCAACCTACTTAACAGATTTGTATTGGGAATCCAAATATGGAACGGATGCTATGAATGAGCGATTGATTGGTGAAAGAATTAAAGTCATCAATTTTTCTAAAAAGTACAACCACCCAGTAGTTGATAAGACTTACGCATCACTTATGAAATTGCTGAACCCTCACTCCTATCAGAAAGGCGCTTGGTTTTTGCATATGCTTCGAAATGAGGTTGGCGATGCCGTTTTCTGGGAGGGAATTCAGAGGTATTACGAAGAATTCAAATATTCAAATGCAACCACAGCTGACTTCCAAAGAATAATGGAAAGTGAATTCCCCTTTAGCTTGGACAACTTCTTTAATCAGTGGTTGTATCAATCTCAGCAGCCAAAATTAAAAATCAATTACAACTCAAACGATCATCAGGAAGTACTAAGCATTCATCAATTGCAAAACACCTTTGTTTTTGATTTTAATTTGGAAATTGAATTCACGTATGTGGATGGTACTTCGGAGATTAAAACGTTCAGGATTTCTCATAAGAAGGAAGTTTTCAAACTGAAAAATAAGAGCATGATCAGCTCAATGAAATACGATCCGAATGTTAAGCTATTGTTTGAACAAGTAGAGAATTAAGTCTTATTTCTTAATTGTAAAGCTCTCCATTATTTTACCCGACAATTCTGCGAACTCTTCATAATTCTCCTTTTTGCATGACATAGTAAGAATATAGATACTTTGATCTATGGGTATAAAGAATTGCTCAAATCTTAATTCCCTTAACCTCACAGAGCCTTCATAAGCCATGGAGTGACAAACAGTTCCGTTAAGTTCTCCCCGACGACTGTACTTAATTTCACCTCCGATGAGGT
>JABSPC010000537.1 GCA_013215515.1 Crocinitomicaceae bacterium | reverse complement strand
TTTATAATTGGGATGATTGGGCTAAACAAACTATAAAAGTACCCTTAATTATTGGCCATGAATTTATGGGTGTGATAATAGAATAAGGGAGAGCGGTTCAAGGGTTTTCTTTAGGAGAACGAGTTTCTGGGGAATGTCACATTAGCTGTGGTTATTGTCGAAACTGTAGAGCCGGTCAACGGCATTTTTGTCGAAATACCTTAGGAATTGGAGTACAACTTCCAGGTGCCTTTGCAGAGTATCTAGTTCTACCTGCCTCCAATGTTTACAGCCTCCCCAATGACATAAATAATGATACCGCCACGATATTAGATCCCTTTGGAAATGCTACCCACACGGCCTTGACTTATGACCTAGTGGGTGAAGATGTGTTGATTACGGGTGCCGGACCCATAGGTTTATTATCAATTCCCATTTGTAAACATGTTGGTGCACGCAATGTAATTGTAACTGATTCAAATACCTATCGACTTAAAATTGCTCAAAAGCTATGTGCGGATAAAATTGTAAATATATCTACACAAGACATCCTTAAAATCATGCGGACACAAAATATCAAAGAAGGGTTCGACGTGGGGTTAGAAATGTCAGGAAATTCATCTGCCTTAGAGATTATGCTGCAAAATATGAACCATGGTGGGCACATCGCCTTATTAGGCATCCCCCCACAACTTACACCAGTAAACTGGCACCTTGTTATTTTCAAAGGCCTTACTCTCAAAGGAATCTATGGCCGGAAAATATTTGAAACATGGTATAAAATGATTGCAATGTTACAAACAGGTATAAATTTATCACCTATTATAACACACCATTTTCCAGCTCACCAATTCAAGCAAGGATTCGCTGTGATGAATTCTGGACAAAGTGGAAAGGTGATTTTAGATTGGCCAACTTAAGTTAATAACCTATTCAAAAGGATACTCTTTATGTTTTCAAATAACAAAGTCTAATCTGAATTTTCAAATGGATAAAATTCTATGGAACAAATTAGTGTTTTTGATATTTTCAAAATATGTATAGGAACTTATAGCTCCCATACTATGGGACCATGGCTCGCCGCCAATAGGTTTATCAAACAAATCAAAGTACACAAAGTTCAATCTATTAATATTCAATTATTTGGTTCTCTAGCCGAAACAGGCCATGGTCATGGCGTTGAAATGGCACTCATGATGGGATTATCTCAATTCGACATAAGCTATATAAAAGAAGATCAAATAACGAATACTTTAAAAATCATTAAGAATAAAGGTTCTATATCCTTTGGCAGCCAATCCATTTATTTTAACCCATCTAAGCATATCCAATACATTCATGACATATTACTAGAACATCCAAACACGTTAACATTTACGGCCACATTCGCCAATCGTCTACCACAGACAGAAACCTTTTTCTCGATTGGAGGTGGTTTCGTCCTTCAAGAAGGAGTTCCACCAGACCCTATAAATGCTAATTGTAAATTTCCCTACCCCATTAATAGTGAAAAAGACCTATTACATTGGATACAAAAAACCGGCCTATCTATGTCTAAAATAGTTTTGGAAAATGAACTAGTTCACAAAAGTTCCTCTGCTGTAAATTCAGATTTACAACAAATTTGGGATGTTATGTAAGAATCTATTTATAAGGGCTGTCATACAAATGGAGAACTGCCGGGCGGCCTAAATGTTATTAGGAGAGCTGCCTCAATGAATAAAACCTTAATCAAAGGAAGTTCTTATACCAATAGGGACGAATGGTTAAAAGAGATCAAAAAAAACCACTACAATTTTAACGAAACTCTACAATAGATTTCATGTTTTGCCCTAGCCGTTAACGAAGAAAACGCATCCTTCGGGAAGATTGTTACAGCACCAACCAACGGAGCCGCCGGAGTTGTGCCAGCGGTATTAATGTATTTATTATGTTTTTTCCACCCAAACAATGACAAATCCATCACTACATTTTTATTAATTG
>JABSPC010000536.1 GCA_013215515.1 Crocinitomicaceae bacterium | reverse complement strand
TTGCAATGCAAGTTGCTGCAATGAATCCTATCGCACTAAGTAAAGATGGTATCGACGAAGCGACTATCGCAAGAGAGCTTGAGGTAGGTAAAGATTTAGCGATTCAAGAAGGGAAGCCTGCTGAAATGGCTGATAAAATTGCTCAAGGTCGTTTGAGTAAATTCTTCAAAGAAAACACTTTGTTGAGTCAACCTTTCGTTAGAGATAACAAACAAACAGTAGAGCAGTTCATTAACGGTGCTGAGTCTGGTTTGAAGATTACTGAATTCAAACGTTTGGCTTTATCTTAAGATAAACTGAAATTATTTAAAACCGTCTTGGCATAGCTGAGACGGTTTTTTTTATGCCCTGATTTTCGAGACATTGAATTGCATCGTTAATAAGTTTAATTTATTGAATCTTCGATTGCTTGAATCTTCGAATTCCTAATAGTATATTTGCTCGGTTCAAAAATCTAAAAATGAAGTACAAACGTATACTCCTGAAATTAAGTGGAGAGTCTTTGATGGGAGATAAGGCATTTGGAATTGATAATGACAGACTTGCCGTTTATGCAAATCAAATCAAAGAGATTCGCGAGTTAGGAGTTGAAGTTGCAATCGTAATTGGTGGAGGTAATATTTTTAGAGGTGTTCAAGCCGAAGAAGGTGGAATGGACCGCACACATGGTGATTACATGGGAATGTTAGCTACCATGATTAATTCAATGGCGCTTCAGGCGGCATTGGAATCCGTTGGAGTTCAAACACGATTGCAATCTGCGATTGAGATGAAAGAAATTTCGGAACCCTTCGTTAGAAGAAAAGCTGTTCGTCATCTTGAAAAAGGACGAGTTGTGATTTTTGGTGCAGGAACAGGGAATCCTTTCTTCACTACAGATTCAGCGGCGTCGCTTAGAGCAATTGAAGTGAATGCAGATGTGATTTTGAAGGGTACACGCGTCGATGGAATTTATTCTGCCGATCCTGAAAAGGACCCGAACGCAACTAAATTCGATTCCATTTCTTTTGACGATGTTTATGGTAAAGGTCTTAAGGTAATGGACATGACAGCGTTTACGCTTTGCAAAGAGAATAATTTACCAATAATCGTTTTTGACATGGATACTCCAGGAAACCTGATTAAGGTTCTTAATGGAGAACAAGTCGGAACAATAGTTAGAAACTAAATAATTAGCAGTATGGTTGAAGATTTAAATATGATCTATGATGAGTTAAAGTCGGCAAACGAAAAGTCGATGACTCACTTAGAAACATCATTGCTTAAAATTAGAGCTGGAAAGGCTTCTCCTGCAATGTTGCACGGCGTAATGGTTGATTATTATGGCTCACCTACACCGCTTCAGCAAGTTGCAAATGTTAATACATTAGATGCTCGTACACTTACTGTACAGCCCTGGGAAAAACCTATGCTGATAGAGGTAATGAGAGGAATCGTAAATGCGAACCTTGGATTAGCTCCACAGGACAACGGTGAGATGTTAATTATATCTATACCATCATTAACAGAAGATAGACGTAGAGACCTCGTTAAAAAGGCAAAATCGGAAGCTGAGTATGCTAAAGTTGGGACGAGGAATAACAGAAAGGATGCAATCGATATGGTTAAGTCGCTAAAAGACGAAGGTTTATCAGAAGATATGCAGAAAGATGCAGAAGCTGAAGTTCAAAATATTACGAACTCAATATCTAAGAAGATTGAGGAATTGTTAGACGGGAAAGAGAAGGATATTATGACAATCTAAGTTCAATTGAATTATACATTGAATCCCCTTTGAGATAATCGAAGGGGATTTTTTCGTTTGCGCCGTTGCTGAGTTCTTCGCCATGTGCCTTGCACTGTTGCTTCAGCAAAGGCGCAAGGCTTCAGAGAATGCTTTGGCGAAAGCGTTAAAGTAGGTTAATTTAGAAATGAACATCATTCAGTTTTTATACTTTGATGCCATGACTACTATTAAAATATTCGCGGCAATTGGTGTTCTGGCATTAATCTCATCTTGTTCAGAAGAAAAAATAGCCCATAAGAAAAAAGAAATTCTCGTTAAAAACGACGGGCTTATTATCGGCGATCCATTGGATTGTGGATTAGATAGTATAACGCTGTTTCCTGTTGGGTCAAGTTATGTTCCTGAGGTTATAGAAGCACCAGTCGATGCGGTTAGCGAAGTGGAAAATATGCGGATATCCAATATTTCCTTTGCAATGAATAATGGTTCAGTTCAATATGATCAAAGTGCAAGAGTTGAATACATTAACGATGACAATGAGAATTATGATATTCGCAATCTGCTTTTTTATAATTCGAATTCGGGAGAGTCATATCCACTAGTTCTTGATTCTCTTCACATATTATCCTTTGCCGTGCACAAAGAGTTTTCGAGCCCTATGATCATTTACCGGATTGACTAGCATTCCTGGTTTGGTGGATAACCGATTGGATGGAGAAAAAAGTTTTTCCCGGCTTGACGAGGA
>JABSPC010000535.1 GCA_013215515.1 Crocinitomicaceae bacterium | reverse complement strand
GGTAAAAGCTTATGGACCCACAACTTTAGGGCCGCATTGCAAGGTGGGAGGAGAAGTCACGAATGTGATTTTTCAAGCGTATTCGAATAAAGGCCACGATGGTTTCTTAGGAAACTCTCTTATCGGAGAATGGTGCAACCTTGGAGCCGATACAAATACATCCAACCTCAAAAATAATTACGGAAAAATACAGACTTACTCATATACAATTGGGGATCTTATTCAGACCGATCGTCAATTCATGGGACTTACAATGGGCGATCATTCTAAATGCGGTATCAATACAATGTTCAATACAGCAACCGTTGTTGGAGTTTCTAGTAACGTTTTTGGGGCGGAATTCCCAGTGAAATTCATTCCTTCGTTTACTTGGGGGAATGGTGGCGATACATACAATTTTAATAAAGCACTAGAAAGCTCGAATAGCATGATGGAACGTCGAGGAAAAAAGCTTTCTGAGGCAGATATTTATATTCTTAAACACATTGCTGACAAAAACTAGGACAAAATAGCAGTTCTATAATGCTTGGCATAACCTTTGAAATAGGTAGTTCGTCATTTATTTTATTAAAAGTGTCTATTAGTTATGACACAATGGCGGACAATTAAAAAAGCATATGAGCGATTTATTCGATAATAATATATTACAATTCACAGACGGAGAAGCAGACGGAGAATTTATTCCTTTGATTACTGCGGAAGAGGAGGAGAACATGAACAAGCAAACCTACCCTGATGAATTATCTATTTTACCTCTAAGAAATAATGTTCTGTTTCCTGGTGTTGTTATTCCTATCACAGTAGGGAGAGACAAGTCAATTCGATTGATAAGAGATGCGAACGCAGGATCTAAAATAATAGGTGTTGTTTCTCAAAAAAATCAAGATGAAGAAGCACCAGAATTTTCAGACTTGCATAAAGTAGGAACGGTTGCGCAGATAATCCGAATGCTGAAAATGCCTGATGGAAGTTCGACCGTAATTATTCAAGGTAAAAGAAGATTTGAAATACTGAATCCAATGGAAACGGAACCTTATTTGAAGGCTTCAGTGAAAATGTTGAAAGAGGAAAAAATTGATCCTGACAACAAAGAAATGGAAGTCGCTTTTAAATCAATTAAAGAGTTAGCCCTTCAAATCATTCAGGAAAGCCCTAATATTCCAACGGAAGCTTCATTCGCAATTGGAAACATTGATAGCCCAACATTTTTGGTCAATTTCATTTCATCCAATATGAACGCCGATGTTTCTAAGAAACAAGAGATGTTGGAAGAGTTAGACATGAGAAGTAGAGTAATGAAAGTTCTAGAGCACTTGACTTTAGAATCTCAAATGCTTGAAATGAGAAATGAAATTCAATCGAAAGTAAGATTGGATATGGATAAGCAACAACGCGAGTATTTCTTGCAGCAGCAAATGCGTACAATTCAAGACGAATTGGGAGATAATCCTCAGGAGCAAGATGTGACTGACATGCGCTTTCGAGGTGAGGGAAAGAAATGGGACGATGTTGTCGGCAAACTGTTTTTTAAAGAGCTAGATAAGTTGGGTCGAATGAATCCTCAAGGAGCTGAGTATACTGTTCAAATGAATTATTTGGACTTGATGCTTGGTTTACCATGGGGAGAGTACTCGAAAGACAAACTCGATTTAAAACGCGCCGAGAAGATATTGGAAAGAGATCATTACGGTCTTGAAAAGGTGAAGGAAAGAATTTTAGAATACTTGGCTGTATTGAAGCTCAAGGGAAATATGAAATCTCCAATTCTTTGCTTTTACGGACCTCCAGGCGTAGGTAAAACATCTTTGGGTAAATCAATTGCGGAAGCTTTAGGAAGAAAATACATTCGTATGTCTTTGGGTGGATTGCACGATGAGTCTGAGATTAGAGGTCATAGAAAAACATACATTGGTGCAATGCCAGGGCGTGTGATTCAAAACATTAAAAAAGCGGAGACGAGTAATCCAGTCTTTGTTTTGGATGAGGTAGATAAGTTGGGAAGAAGTAATCATGGGGATCCGTCTTCAGCATTGTTGGAGGTTT
Source organism: Crocinitomicaceae bacterium (assembly GCA_013215515.1). Taxonomy (GTDB): domain Bacteria; phylum Bacteroidota; class Bacteroidia; order Flavobacteriales_D; family Crocinitomicaceae; genus UBA4466. The sequence continues at coordinate 818 of JABSPC010000535.1, read as the reverse complement.
TAGACCCTGAGCAAAACTCTGAGTTCTACGATAATTATATTGAAACTGAATACGATCTTTCAAAAGTGTTGTTCATCGCGACGGCTAATAGCTTGCAGACCATTCAAGGTCCATTAAGAGATCGTATGGAGATTATTGAAGTGAATGGATACACAGTTGAAGAGAAGATCGAAATTGCGAAACGTCACTTGATTCCTAAGCAGATTAAGGAGCATGGAATTACGAAGAAGGATATTTCAATTGACCGTAAAGCACTTGAGAAATTAGTTGAAGAATATACCAACGAATCCGGGGTTCGTGGAATTGATAAAATGATTGCCAAAGTTGTTCGTAATAGAGCACGCCAAATTGCAATGGAAGAGAAATTCACTGTTAAAGTTGGGGCAAAGGACTTATTTGACATTCTCGGAGCGGGTAGAGGTAGAACGAAATACGATAACAATGATGTTGCTGGAGTTGTAACAGGCTTGGCTTGGACATCTGTTGGAGGTGATATATTGTTCATCGAATCTTCAATTACACAAGGAAAAGGAAAACTTACATTAACTGGAAACCTTGGTGATGTAATGAAAGAATCTGCTGTAATCGCTTTAGAATACTTGAAATCGCACAGCCACCTGATCGGCTTAGAACAAAAGGTATTTGATAAGTACAATACCCACGTTCACGTTCCAGAAGGAGCAACACCAAAAGACGGACCTAGTGCCGGCATTACGATGTTGACTTCATTGGCCTCTGTCTTTACGCAGCGTAAAGTGAAGAAGAACCTTGCGATGACGGGTGAGATTACCCTTAGAGGGGATATATTGCCAGTAGGT
>JABSPC010000534.1 GCA_013215515.1 Crocinitomicaceae bacterium | reverse complement strand
GTTTGGGTGCAACGGATTTAGTTTCATTCACCTCTGCTGCAGATCTTCACGAAAATTCTCGACATAAGTCGATGAAGGTAGTCGACAAGAAAAAGTCAATTCCACCAGCTTCAATTTTAGTTCCTTCGGTAAGTTTTAATTTATCATCGGAAATGTTAAAAGTGATTTTTACCATTTTCAATGAATCCTTACTGTGGGGCAAAATCTCTACTTCTAAAACCTTTCCTACATCTACTCCGTTAATGTAAACGGAAGCTGCAGGCGTTACTCCTCCTGAACTTGGGAAGTAAGCGTAATACACTTGATCGCCTCCAAAGAAGCTGTTTCCCTTTAAAAAATTGACTCCGGCGATAAGAAGTCCAACAGCAACTAACGTAATGACCCCAGTGATAATTTCTCTAGATAACCTCATGCCTTTATTTTTCTGCTAAGTTAATAGCTTTTTGCAAATTAATTCGCTCTCCATTCAAGAAGCCTACAACAAATGCGTGATTAAATCCATCGGCCCGCATTTTAGCCTTCATTTTACTGGCAGCATTAAAGTTATTAATGAAACTACCAACGGTATATTTGTAATACCCATTTTGATTGTATTCGTAAATGGTATTCCCCTTGAACTTGGAATCTGTTAAAGGAATTTGAGTTTTAGATGTTTCAACTTGTACGCGAAAAACAATATCAGTTGGAGCAACTTCGTCAACGACAACAGTTGTAGAGTCTACTGGGGGTTCATCAATAGTTTGTTCATCAATCCCTTCTAATTCATTTTTATACTTTCTGAATGCACTAAACATTGAACTGGCCATTTGGGCCTGAGTTGTAGAATCAGCAAGGAATTTCTCTTCTTTAGGATTCGTTAAAAAACCGGTTTCAATTAAGACACTAGGCATTGTGGTTTTGTACAACACAAGAAACCCAGCTTGCTTTACTCCTCTATCGTATCGGCCAATGCTGGTGAATTCTTTTTGAAGCTTTGATGCAAAATTAATCGATTGATCAAGGAATACACTCAATTGAATTTGACGTGCAATTATAGCGTCCGGCGACATGTCAAATGACTTGTATTTCGCTCCGCCATCATCTTCCAAGTGAATAATTGCATTCTCTCTAGCCGCTACATTTTGCTGTGATTCTGTCCTGTGAAGTCCTAACACATAGGTTTCAGCCCCGTGCGCTGATGCACTCGCGGCGTTTGCATGAATACAAATAAACAAATCAGCGTTATTACGGTTTGCAATTTTGGCTCTTTCGCCTAATTCAACAAAAACATCTGTATCTCTGGTATAAATAACTTTAATCTCTGGATATGTTTTATTGATCTTTGCTCCGAGCATTAGTGCCATTGATAGACAAACATTCTTTTCTTGAGAAAAAGCGCCGTGACATCCAGGATCTTTACCTCCATGCCCAGCGTCAATAACAACAGTTTTGATTGTTCCCATCGATAATTCATCCGGTTGTGCACAAACAGATGATCCAATTCCAATGCTGAATAACGTTGCTATTGCAAACATTCTTCGAGAACTCATTCCTTTTTCAATCATTTGAAACGTAATTTTAATAGTTTTGCTTCGTTATTCTTGAGATACTAACAAAAATAAGACACTTTTGGTCCTCAAATATTGTTCCATACATCTAGTTATACGCTCTGCATTGTTAATAATGTGTGGTACTCAAGTTAGTTACGCTCAAGACACACTTGTTTTAAACAGTGATGATATTAAAGATCCCATTTTCTATAGTGCGGACGATTCCATATATGCAGATTTAAAAGCCAACACAATTCACCTATATGGTAACGCGATGGTTGATAATGGGGGGATTCATATGGATGCTGGGTACATCATGATTGACAGGGACAAAGAGGAGATCGCCGCAGAATATATCTACGATGCTGATTCAAACATGATACAACTGCCTCATTTCACAGATGGATCGGAAGAAATTGTAGCGCAAAAGGTTCGATATAACTTCAAAACAGAAAAGGCTTTTATAGAAGAGGTAGCAATAACTCAGGATGAGATTTTCTTGTATATGGGGGTAGCAAAAAAGCAGGCGAATGACGAAATCCATTTCAGAAAAGGAAGATTCACCACTTGTGACCTGGAAGAACCACATTATCATTTTCAATTATCGAAGGCAGTAATGGTTCCTGAAAAGAGAATTGTTTCTGGACCTATGAATTTATGGATTAAAGGAATCCCAACGCCAATCGGTCTACCGTTTGCGATAATTCCGCAAGTAGAAGATAAAACACAAGGATTGATATTCCCTGAGATCACGCCTCTTTCTGCATATGGGTTTGGATTTCAGAACCTAGGTTACTACATTCCGATTAACGATAAGATTCAGACTACAATTTACGGAACTCTTTATAGCCGTGGCAGTTGGGGATTGAGGAATAGCACTCAATACGCAAATAGATATAAGTACAGCGGAAGTTTTGATGTTGGTTATCAGCAATTTAGAGCTGGATTCCCAACGAACGTGAACAGGAACAAGGCAACTGTAAAATGGACACATAGAAAAGATCCAAAATCGAATCCTTATTGGACTTTTAATTCCAACATCAATTTTGTTTCTGATAATAACACGCAAAACAGTCTGGATCCACTAAACGAGGATTACTTCAATAACACTTTGAAATCGGATATTAACTTGTCTCGAAGATTCCCGAACAAGCCAATATCAATGGGAGCAAAATTATCGTTAAGTCAGAATTCCCAAACAAAGAATATTTCATTGACAAGTCCAATTCTAAATGTAAATGTCACTAGTTTTTATCCGCTAAAGAAACTTATAAAGAAGCCTAATAAAAAAGGATTTCTAAAACCATTCAAAGAACTCGGATCTAGAATGGCTGTTACTTATAATTTCAAAGGAGAGAACAGAGCTTTGTTTCAGGACTCTCTTCTAAGCAAAGATCAATACCGCGATATTGGAAGTAAATTCATGAATGGTTTTGATCAAAGTGCTCGAATTCAAACTACTGCTGGGTTCTTTAAAAACACTTGGAAACTGACACCTTCGATTACTTATGGTAACAAGATTAACTTCCAACAATCGGAGAAGTTTTATGAGGCGGATAGTACTATCCGAACGGATACAATTCAACAAGTTGGAATGGCACACACTCTTAATCTCAATGCGTCGTTAACGACCGTTCTTTATAGTTACTACAGATTTGCGGGAAAGAACAAACCTCTTTTACGTCACGTTTTAACACCATCATTTTCTTATAGCTACCGTCCAAATTTAAACCCTCTATTACTATTATATGACACGTTGTATAGTCCAGATTCTGTAATATACTCTCCTTTTGAAGGAAGTTTGTATTCTATTGGTTCTGTTAGGGCACAATCGACCTTGAGCTTTGGATTCAACAATACATTCGAACTAAAAAGAAAGTCTGACAAGGACACATTGACAGGATTCAAAAAAACTAGAATTATTGACGCCCTATCATTCAGAGGAAGTTATGATTTTAAAGACTCTTTGACTCCATTGTCGAGTATCACAACGAACATGAGAATTAGCCCTACTAAATGGATGAACTTCGTGACTACAGCCTCCTTCT
>JABSPC010000533.1 GCA_013215515.1 Crocinitomicaceae bacterium | reverse complement strand
AATTAATGCTCCAGCTCCTTCTCCCATTACAAACCCATCTCTATAAACATCAAATGGTCTTGACGCCGTTTTCGGGGAATCGTTCCGCATCGATAATGCTCTAGCCGATGCAAATCCTCCCATGGCTGCCTCAGTAATAGCCGCTTCTGAACCTCCAGTGACAATCATATCAGCCTTGTCCCATTTGATATAGTTAAACGCTTCTATCATTGCTGTGTTTGAAGTTGCACATGCCGAAACAGGACAGAAGTTAACACCTCTAAGTCCATACTTGATAGAAATAATACCCGATGCGATATCTACCAATATTCTAGGAATGAAGAATGGTGTAAAACGAGGAGTTCCGTCCCCTTCGCAGTATTCTTTCATTTGATCCTGAAATGTTTGGATCCCTCCGTTTCCAGATCCCCAAATTACTCCGATCCTATCTTTGTTCAATGGTTCTAAATCTATGTTTCCTTGATTTAAAGCTTGATCCACTGCATACAATGCATATTGTGAAAACGGATCGTATTTTCTTAATTCTTTAACATGGAAATGGTCTTTTGGATCAAAATCTTTCAATTCACAAGCAATTTGTGCCCTGAATTTTTCTGGATTGAATTTTGTGATTTTTGCGGCTCCACTTTTCCCCGCTTTTAGATTGGTCCAAAAATCTTCTAAATTATTTCCGATTGGAGTCAAAGCTCCAATGCCGGTTACAACAACTCTTCTCATGATTCGATTGTTAGATTTGTTCGACTGTACGATATTTCAAAGCCGAGGTCAAGCGAAATATCATACAGTCAAAAGATCGTTTTATAAAAATCCTAATTCTAATTGTGCCTCTTCGCTCATCATGTCCTTATCCCAAGGTGGATCAAAAACGATGTTCACTTTCGCCGATTTGAATAATTCGTGGCTTGCAACTTTATCTTCAACATCTTTGGGCATAGATTCCGCAACTGGGCAATTTGGGGATGTCAACGTCATTTGAATGACAACATTATTTTCTTTGTCAATTTTAACCTCGTAAATCAATCCCAGTTCAAATATATCAACGGGGATTTCTGGATCATAAATTGTCTTTAAAATCTCGATTACCTTGTTCTCTAATTCAACCATTGAAACACTCATTATATAGACTTTAAGGCATTTAATTTCATCTTCTTAATCATACTCGCTAATCCATTCGATCTAGTTGGAGACAGATGCTCGTGCAATCCAATCTCGCTAATAAACCTCAAGTCAGCTGTGGCCACTGCTTTTGGAGTTTCGTTATCAAAAACTCTAACCAAAAGACCGATAATCCCTTTCGTGATAATCGCATCAGAATCGGCAGTAAAACGCATTTTGTCACCTTCCATTTCTGTGTCTAGCCAAACACGAGATTGACAACCATCAATTAGACGATCTTCCGTCTTTTTGCTTTCAGCAATTTTAGGTAAGTCTTTTCCAAGCTCAATAATGTACTCGTACTTGTCCATCCAATCATCGAAAATGGCAAACTCATCTATTATGTCCTGCTGTTTCTCTTCTAATGTCATAAATCAATTATAAGGAGATGTACAAATCACATCCCGATACTAACGTTTGGTCTTCAAAAGCTATGCTTTTTCTTATCCAATCATCGAAAATGGCAAACTCATCTATTATCTTACCTGCGCTTCCGCTTGTCTTCGAAGGCAGTGCTTTCTCTTGCTGTTTCTCTTCTAATGTCATAAATCAAATCCTACTTATAAAATTTCGAACAATCTAATTATCGAAAAATCAAACCATCGACCTTCAATTATAAAAGCATTTTCACACTTCGCTTTAAAGCAGTTACAAAAGTATCAATTTCTTCTTTAGTATTGTAAAACGCGAAAGAAGCTCTTACCGTTCCTGGGATATCGAAAAAGTCCATCAATGGTTGCGTACAGTGATGCCCTGTTCGAACCGCAATCCCTTGTTTGTCAAGTAAAGTTCCAACATCAAAAGGATGTGTTCCTTCAACGATAAATGAAACCACACTGGTTTTTTTCTTAGCCGTTCCAATTAAACGAACAGCATCTATTTTCATTATTTCCGATTCAGCGTACTTAGCCAATTCTTGTTCATGCGCTTGAAGTTGATCCATGTCAAGTGAAGACAAATAATCGAAGGCTGTTCCCAAACAAATTCCTCCAGCAATATGTGGCGTTCCTGCCTCAAACTTATGCGGGAGTTCATTGTATGTGGTTTTCTCAAAAGTAACTTTAGCTATCATGTCGCCACCACCTTGGTAGGGAGGCATTGAATTCAAAACATCCTTTTTACCGTAAAGAATTCCAACCCCAGTTGGACCGAAAACTTTATGTCCAGAAAACGCATAGAAATCACAATCCAAAGCTTGCATATCCACCTTCATGTGCTGAATACTTT
>JABSPC010000532.1 GCA_013215515.1 Crocinitomicaceae bacterium | reverse complement strand
GTTTTACTAGACCTTCTTTTTCTGGAAATTACATAGGAGCTGACCAGCCTGGTTTTGACGTCACATTAGATAAATTAGATTACTGTAGTAATGACACCTTAAATTATGGTCAAGCTTCGGCTATTGGACTAAATGGTATTGCTCCATATTCATACAACTGGAGTAATGGTGATACTACTCAAACAACGACAAACATTAGTTCTGGAACGTATTATATAACAATAACTGACTCTATAAATTTCTCAATAATGGATTCAATTACAATAGACACTTTACCAGTTGTTACAACTTATTTATCTCCGAATAACATCTGTCAAGGAGACAGTGCTTTATTACACAGTATTTATCAAAATACATCAGGTATATATTATGATTCTTTACAATCCATATATGGTTGTGATAGTATTTTAGCAATAACATTATATGTAAATCCTCATATTAGCTCAAATCAAAACATTTTAATATGTCAAGGAGATAGTAGCCTCTTGGGTGGAGCTTTCCAATCTAATTCAGGCACCTACATTGATACTCTACAGTCGTTTTTTAGTTGTGATAGTATTTTATCTACAACTCTTAGTATTATTCCAAATGTAAATTCCACACAGAATGTTTCAATATGTCAAGGAGATAGCATAGTACTAGGAGGTTCTTATCAAACCAGTGGAGGATTATATTTAGATACTCTACAGTCTTTTTTAAGCTGTGACAGTATATTATCTACTACACTCACTATAAACCCAATACCAACTGTTAATTTAACTAGTTTTAATCCTGACACCCTTTGTTCTAATGCAAATGCAGTAACATTACCAAATGGGTCTCCTTCTGGAGGAAATTACACAGGAAATGGAGTTGGTGGTGGTAATTTTGATCCATCATCTGCCGGTGTAGGAACACACGATATTATTTACACCTATACTGATGGTAACTCTTGCATAAACAGTGACACAACAATTGTTACTGTTGAAATTTGTACAAGTATTGGCAACATCAGCACTGATTTTGGAATAATCATCTATCCAAACCCAAGTACTGGACAATTTACCATCGAAAAACCAAGTGATTTAAACAAAGTAGTTCAAGTCAAACTGCTAGATGTTACTTCTAAATTAATTCTTGAAAAAGTTATTCCAATAGGTAATCAAAAAGTAGAAATGGATATCAGAAATTATAGCAAAGGAATATACTATTTACAGATAATTGTTGATGATGAAATATTTGTAAAACAAATACTGAAAAATTAAAAATAACGATTTGCCAACAACATCTATATTTTATATTGTTTTAGTTTTATCATTTAAACTAAAATTTAAAACAACACAAAAACATAGATTGGGCGTTAGCCACAATTAAAATGAAAAAAATAAATCTCATACTCGGAATTTTGATTTTTGTTCTTAGCAGTTGTTCTGACTCTAGTCGTTTAGACAGTGATAACTATGAAACAAAAGAAGAACGAGTAGAAGTTTTAAAGAAAGAAATCAAGTCTTTCAGTGAATTCGAAAATGCGGAGTTTAAATTATTTAATGTAAACGGATTTTCAAATAGCAGAACGACAGTTCCTGGAGCATCATCTTGGGACTATTAATTTGCAATTAAGGTTAATACATCAGACGTTAATAAGTGGATTAATGGAATGATTGAGGTAGAAACAGATGCGCACAATGACCCTTGGATAAAGGAAATAATTCAACAAAGACAAAATGAGTGGATAACTAATTCTGAACCTAAACTTTACACTCGAAATGGTGATAATGTGATGATTATAGTACATCAGCCAGAAGGAATTATCTTTAAACGAGTAATAAATAATTAAAAAGAATTAAAAGCGGTAACGATTAAATGAGCAGACGATTAAAATACATTATTGGAATTGGAGTAATCCTAATCGGTTTGACTATTTTTTCAAAACCAATCTTTAAAATATTTGTTAATACTGACACAGTAGTAAATAAAATAGGTTGCAGATTATTTGAGTTTAATACTATATCAGTTAAAACTGACTCTGATTTGAACCTGAATAAAGCTGTAATTAAAATAAATAATAGAGTTGTATTTAAAGATGGTCAGCAACAAGATAAAATTGGACAATACTACGGAGGCAATATACTTGACATATATTATGGAGACCTTTTAATCGCTCAAGTTGGACACTCTAAAAGAAATAATTGGTATTGCAATGACTACATAATTGAAATATCAATGAACGAAAATAATTTTATTGTTAAGCACCAAATATTTGGCCCTGATTCGGAAAGAGATAATTTCCAAAAAAGATACATATATCAAGACTTGAAAAGCTTGGTTCAAATTGATTATTTGAATGAAAATGGTGAAGTATATAATATTGAAAAAAAAGGTGGTAACACTGTATATAGCAAATAGGGCGTTCGGTGGTCTATGAAAGTTCAGTGCTTAATGAACACTGCCAAATCGTTGATTTGGCTTTTATGAATGAATGAATTAAAAACAAAATACAACGCTTTGGCTCAGTGCGTACTTGAAATTTTAT
>JABSPC010000531.1 GCA_013215515.1 Crocinitomicaceae bacterium | reverse complement strand
CTTCAACTGGAGGTGATCCATACTCAAATGGGAACGCTGGGTCAATGATTGGAGAGAATCAATCGAATATAAATTCAGTTATTGGATCTTCTAACTACGATATTGGACATGTATTCGGAACAAACAGTGGTGGATTAGCAGGACTCGGTGTTGTTTGTAGCAACAGTAAGGCAAGTGGAGTAACTGGTAGTTCTTCACCAATCGGAGATTCATTCGATGTTGATTACGTAGCGCACGAAGTTGGACATCAATTTGGATGCAATCATACTTTCAATAATTCTTGTAGTGGAAATAGAAACAACTCCACAGCAATGGAGCCTGGCAGTGGATCATCCATTATGGCTTATGCTGGAATTTGTACTCCAGACGTTCAGAACAATAGCGACGACCATTTCCACGGAATTAGTTTGGAAGAAATGGGCAATGAAATTTTAAGCAGTGGTCACCAATGTGAGACAATTACGCAATTGGCAAATATCGCTCCGACGGTAGTTTCTACAAATGGTGGAGCAACGGTTCCTGGTGGAACTCCTTTCGCATTAACGGCTGTAGTAACAGACCCTGACGGTGACCCAATTACATACAACTGGGAGCAAATGGACAATGGAATCAGCACGCAGCCGCCAGTAGCTTCTTCGAACTTAGGACCTAACTTTAGAAGTTATCCATCGAATTCTGATCCAACACGCTATTTTCCTAGATTACAAGCCGTAGCTAATAATGGACCTTTTACTTGGGAACAAGTTTCAGACGTGTCTAGAACAATGAATTTTAGAGTTTCAGTTAGAGACAACTCTCCTGGACCTGGCGGATGTAACGATCATGAAGATGTAACTGTAACAGTTGATGGTAACTCTGGACCGTTCGTAGTTTTATATCCTTCCATATTGGGTATAATTTGGACAGGTGGAACAAATCAAACAGTAACTTGGGATATTGCGAACACTGATTCAGCGCCAGTTAATTGTTCAAATGTTGATATTCTTTTGTCTACCGATAATGGAATGAGTTACACTACTGTTCTGGCCACTGCAGTTCCCAATGATGGTGCTGAGACAATTGTAGTTCCCAACATTTCAGATATGGCATGTAGAATTATGGTAATGAGCCAAGCTGGAACGTTCTTCGATGTTTCTGATAAGCGATTCGAAATTCAAATTGGATTCGCTGGATTGGAGGAAACAGTTAATCAATCAGTGGAAATTTATCCAAACCCAACTTCTGGTGATGTTACGATTTCATGGGAAGAGGAAGTTCAATTCATTGAAATCAGCGATGCAACTGGAAAGCTATTGAATCACTTGAACGTCGAAAATTTAAATGAAACACTTGTTGATCTATCAAGCTATAGCAACGGAGTGTATTTTGTTCACGTCAATAGTACAGACGGGCGAACTGTTTATAATCTTGTAAAACAATAAAACCACAATAAACAACCACAATAAACAACCATAATAAACAACCACAATAAACAACCATAATAAACAACCACAATAAACAACCATAATACTACCACTTAGTATAAACCAAAAGCTAAAATTATGTACAAAAAACTACAAAGACTGACTTTAAGTCTGATGCTTTTGTGGATTGCTTCTCCAGCAATTGCGCAGAGTATTAAAAACATCGATCTCGGAATGACCGAGGTTCCGAGAGCCGACCTACTTGGATTGGGTACTCCCCAAATTAAAGCCGCACATGCGCGGATGTATCAATTGGACGTTGATGCCCTAAAAGCTGAATTAATTGGGATTTCTCATCGAGAAGTGCCACAAAGTGGATTCGTAGCTGAAGTAAACTTCCCTCACCCAGATGGAACAATGCATACGTATAGCGCGAGAGAAAACAGCACAATTGATCCTACGTTAGGTGCACTTTATGATATTCATTCGTATGACGCGAATGGAACAGATGGTGCATTCATAAAATGGGACATAACGGAACATGGTTTTCACGCCATGATTCGTAAACCGGGTGAAAGCACAATTTTTATCGACCCTCTATTTAAAGGAAATACACAATACTACATTGTTTATTACAAGAAGGATTTTAGTACTGATAAAGTAATGGGCTGTTCATTTGATATGGATCAGGCAGCGATAAGTTCGAAAACTATTCCAACTACAGGAACTGTATCACAATTTGGAACATGTGAATTGAGAACATACAGACTGGCATTATCCGCTACCGGTGAGTATACGACTTTCCATGGAGGAACAGTCGCTGCTGCTCAAGCTGCTCAAGTAACTACCATGAATCGTGTAAATGGTGTTTACGAAAAGGATATGGCAATTACCATGACAATTATCGCTAACAACAATTTAATTGTATATACGAACTCAGGATCAGATCCATTCACAAATGGAAACCCTGGAACTATGATTAATCAAAACCAATCCAATACAGATGCTGTAATTGGAAACGGTAATTACGATATCGGGCACGTGTTTGGAACAAACAGTGGTGGATTAGCAGGGTTGGGAGTTGTTTGTAATAATTCTCAAAAAGCAAGAGGTGTTACAGGTAGTGGTGCTCCAATCGGAGATCCATTTGATATTGATTATGTAGCACACGAAATGGGGCACCAATTTGGGGCGCCTCATACTTTCAACAACTCTTGTGGTGGTAACAGAAATAATGCAACAGCAGTGGAACCTGGAAGTGGATCGACGATTATGGCATATGCGGGAATTTGTCCGTCAAATGTTCAAAATAATAGTGATGATCACTTCCACGGTGTAAGCCTTGAAGATATTCACGATGAAATTATGAGTGGTGGTCACACGTGTGAAGTAATCACACCATTAGCGAATATTGCTCCTACCTTGGTTTCAACGAATGGAGGAGCGGTTGTTCCTGCAAGTACACCATTTGCCTTAACAGCAGTTGTAACAGATCCTGACGGTGACCCTTTAACATACAATTGGGAACAAATGGATATAGACATTAGTACGCAACCACCAGTTGCAACAGCTACAGGGGGGCCTAACTTTAGAAGTAACCCTTCTTTATCTAGTCCAACTCGCTATTTTCCGAATTTGGCTGATTTAACAGCAGGTGGACCTTTCACTTGGGAGGTTTTATCCTCTGTGTCTAGAGTTATGGATTTCCGTGTAACAGTTAGAGATAATGCACCTGGACCTGGTGGTTGTAATGATCATGGTGACGTTACCGTAACAGTTGATGGAAACTCAGGTCCTTTTGTTGTGACTTACCCATCTAATACAGGAATTGTTTGGGCCGGAGCTACAACGGAAACAGTTACTTGGTCTGTTGCTGGATCAGATCTAGCACCAGTTAATTGTACGAACGTTGATATCCTTTTATCTACTGATGGAGGATTGACGTATCCAACAGTTCTATTAGCAAACACTGCTAATGATGGTACTCAATTGATCAATGTTCCAAACCTCGCTACAACAACGGCAAGAATTATGATTATTTCTGCTGCAGGGACATTCTTTGATATCTCGGATAACGATTTCGAAATTACAATGGCAACGTTTGATTATACTTTGAGTTCTTCTACACCAACTGTAAGTGTTTGTCAACCGACAGATGCGGTGTTTACAATTGACGTTGGATCTATTGGTGGATACAATGACCCAGTAACACTTTCTGTTACAGGGGTTCCTGCAGGAGCGATAGCGGTATTCTCAACGAATCCAGTTACACCGGTTGGAACAAGTACATTGACGATTTCTAATACAGGTGCGGTAACGCCAGGAACTTACGCATTGACTGTTCAAGGTGTAAGCACAAGTGGTGCGAAAACAACAGACTTGACCTTAAATATTTCAAGTGGTTCGCCATCGGCAACTACATTATCGACTCCGGTAAATCTTGCAGTTTCAGTAACCGTTCCAACAGACTTTGTTTGGGTTGCAGCACCAGGAGCTGGAATTACATACGATATTGATATTGCTACAGATGCTGGTTTTGCGACAATCGTAGATCAGGCGACTGCGTTAGCAACAACTACTTATAATTCAGCAGGACTATTAGGAGCTACAACTTACTATTGGAGAGTTAGAGCGGTAACTGGGTGTGGAACATCATCTTGGTCTACGGCTTGGTCCTTTACGACGAGTACATGTAGCAATTTGGTAAGTACTGATGTTGGTCAAACGACTGATGTGGCAAGTTTCACTTCTGTGATAGTTGTTACAGGAGCAGGAATAATCTCTGATGTTAATATTTCAAGCCTTGATATATCTCACCCTTGGGTTGGTGATCTTAGAGCTGAATTGATGTCTCCAACAGGAACAGTAGTTTCGTTGTTTGATCAGCCGGGTATACCGGGATCAACTTGGGGATGTGCTGGAGATGATATTGATGTTTCATTTGACGATGGAGCGGTTTCAACAGCGGTAGATTTTGATGCTGCTTGTGGTGCAACAGCTCCAACTATTTCTGGGCCATATCAATCGATTGATGTTTTGTCAGTATTTAATGGTGAATCAATTACAGGAACATGGACATTAACTGTTTATGATGAATATACAGCAGGTGATGATGGTATATTGAACGCATGGAGTCTTGAACTTTGTACAGTGCCAAGTACTTGTGTTGATCCTGATATAGCAACCATTGCAGGAAGCAACTCTGTTTGTGAAGGAAACACGATTACATTATCAATCGGTAGTGGTAACTTGAATGACGCGATTGACTGGAATTGGTATTCTGGTTCTTGTGGTGGAACGCTTGAAGGAACGGGAAGTACTTTAGCGGTATCTCCATTGACATCAACGTCATACTTCGTAAGAGGTGAAGGAGGTTGTGTTATTCCTGGGGCTTGTGTTCAATTCGATGTAACAGTTAATCCTATATCGAACAGTGCTGAATTGGTTCAGATTTGTACAGGTCAAACGCATACATATCCTGATGGTTCGAGTGGAACCGTTTCGGAAGTTCATACAAGTACTTTAGTTTCGGCTCAAGGTTGTGATTCAATCATTGTAACAACGCTTGATGTTGTGACTGGCTTCAACTTAAATGCAAGTGCTACTATTTGTAACGGGGATACGTACACGTTCCCTGATGGAACTACTGGTACAACTGCTCAAAATCAAACAAGTACATTGGTGAGCTCAGGAGGATGTGATTCAATCATTGTAACAACTCTTGATGTTGCTGCTAATTTCAACTCTACAGCCAATGCTACAATTTGTGATGGTGATACGTACACGTTCCCTGATGGAACTACTGGTACAACTGCTCAATCACAAACGAGTGTTTTAATGAGTTCGGAAGGTTGTGATAGTACTATAGTAACAACATTAGCGGTTTCGACTGTGGATGTTTCTGTAACACAAACGCTTCCAACAATTACAGCGAATGCAACTGGAGCGACGTACCAATGGGTAGATTGCAACAATGGAAATGCGAATATTGCAGGCGCAACGAGTGCTTCATATACACCAACTGCAGATGTTGGAAATTATGCGGTAATGGTTACGGAAAACGGTTGTACTGATATTTCAGCTTGTGTTTTGGTAGATCAAACGGGAATCAATGAACTTACAGCGAATAATGTATTGGTTTATCCAAACCCAACTTCTGATAAAGTTTCAGTAACATGGGATGGAACTATCAACTATATTGAAGTAACTGATGTAAGAGGGAGACTATTAAATCGAGTTGAAGTTTCAGGTCTAAACGAAACACAATTGGATGTAGCCTCCTATAAATCAGGGATTTATTTATTACATATTGTTGGAGACAACGGTAGAACGGTAATAGATCTGATCAAACAATAATTCGTTAAAGATTTCAAGGCTGTCTTGTCTCGTATCGGTTCAACCGATACAAGATCAGGGCAGCCTTTCTTTTTAGGTGAATATCTCAACAAGACAAAGGGCCTTTGGGAATAAATAATATCTTTGTTACTCGACATTTACTATGGAGGAGGAGAAAAAAATAGCCGTAATTGGAGGTGGAAGTTGGGCTACAGCATTGGTTAAAATCTTATGTAATAATGTGTCATCAGTAAATTGGTACATGCGTAATGAGGTGGCTGTTGCTCACATCTTAAAGTTTCGGCACAATCCAAAATACTTACAATCCGTAGAGTTTGATCTTGACAAAATAAATGTCAGTACAGATTTAAATGAAACAATCAGAAATTCTGATATTGTCATTATAGCTACACCATCGGCGTTTTTAGTGAAACTTTTCGAAGATTTTCCAATTGAGTTATTTGAAGGAAAACCCGTGTTTTCTGCTGTAAAGGGAATTATTCCTGAGTACAATGCGATTCCTGCGAGATTCATTCATAAAACGTTTGGAACGCCTTACGACAACATCGGTATTATTTGTGGTCCATGTCACGCTGAAGAGGTGGCGTTGGAACGTTTATCTTACCTGACCATCGCGAGTCAAGAGGATGAGATTGCGGAAGAAATGGCGGAGCTTTTAGCCTGTCGTTATATTAAAACTACGGTATCGGACGATTTGTTCGGAACGGAGATCTCAGCAGTTCTTAAAAATGTGTATTCAATTGCATCTGGAATTTGTTCAGGGCTCGGATATGGAGATAACTTTCAGTCGGTTCTAATTTCAAATGCCATTCAAGAAATTGAAAACTTGATCGATGAAATGAGCCCAATTCACAGAGATGTTAAATCATCGGCGTACTTGGGTGATTTATTGGTAACGGCATATTCAAAATTCTCACGAAATAGAAACTTTGGATTTATGATCGGCAAAGGGTATTCGGTTAAAACGGCTCAGTTAGAAATGGACATGGTTGCAGAGGGCTATTATGCTACAAAAAGCGTAATGGAAATCAGTAAGAAATTTCAAGTTGAAATGCCCATTGTAGAGGCAGTTTATAATGTTATTTACGAAAGAATTTCTCCGGTCATTGAGATGAGAATTTTAAGCGATCGATTGTCGTGATCTTCCTACTCGTTTTTTCCCCTCTAGTTTTTATGGCAGGACTTATAGGAATTAATTATCAATTGACTTCTACACGAAGCAATCTGTAACTATTCCAATCTCAATTCATTTAGTAGCAGGAGCACTTCTAACGTATGCCTTGGAACAATACATACCGTTTATATTTCAATGGGCGTGGGCACTCGAAATTGTACTGTTTTCTGGAGCCGGATTACTTATGATTAATCAGTACCGAAAAAATAATTCTACAGATGATGAAGGTGGGAGGCGAGAATCAACTTTCGATTTGAAATTATCGCGAATTCTATTAATCCTCTACCTCATTGTTCCAATTGCCATTGTTGTTCATACAATTTTGAATTTTTCAGACTACTTAATGCATTTTGGTCAATAATTTAATCAGATGACTTACATTATTTTCGTCATGTCCCAACATTATACTTCTAATTGCCTTTACGGTCTGGTTTCAATCTGTTTTGTCTTCTCTGAATAAGAACCTGTCCATTACTATTGTCGTTATCCATTTGGCGGCTTCATTTTTTCTAAATTTTTGTTTTGTATTAATGTATTATGACCTTGCGCATATACAATCGATTGGATCTCAATATTTATTCGCTCGCGGGCAGGTGATATTCGCTTTGATTAATAGCGTGTTGATCTACAGAGAAAGGAAAAAATTGAAATCATTGATCGGTAGTATGAATGATGTTGAGCAAATTGAAGAAGTGAAATCAGAGTTAGAAGGAAATCATTATAAGTACGCTGTTGGGCTAATGTGGCTTTTGTCAGTGTTAAGTTTATTGGATATTATCAGTGTTCTCGGAATAATATAAAGCCAGATTGGTTATATAATTAACAAAAGGTGAAATAATTTCTCTTTTTGGCAATTCCCATTTCAATAAATTCATACATTTGCAGCCGAAAAAAGAATTATCTTTCAGCAACTTATTCAATATATAGGATATGAAGGTCTTCAAATTTGGAGGAGCATCAGTAAAAGATGCAAATGCAGTAAAAAACGTCGCGAACATTTTGTCTTTGTACAAGGATGAAAAGTTGGGTATTGTAATTTCTGCAATGGGAAAAACGACCAACGCGATGGAGAAGGTTGTTGACGCCTACTGGAATAAGTCCGAAAGTGATTTCAAAGCGTTAATTGAAGAGCGAAGAACGTTCCACCTTGAAATAATGGACGAGCTATTCGCTGATTCAACTTTGCTTATCTACGACGAAGTCAATGGTATTTTGAACGGCCTGTTGGAAAAATTCGGCGGAGACATTTCTGATAACTACGATTTCGAATACGATCAAATTGTAGGATTAGGAGAGGTAATGTCAACGAAGATTGTTTCTGCGTATTTGAGCTATAATGGAATGAAATCCAAGTGGGTCGATGCTCGAAAATTAATTATTACCAACAACAAATATAGAGAAGCGGAATTGGATTGGGAGGCTACAACAAGCAATTTCAAATCGAATTTTGAACCTGAATTTGAAGAAATGGACGTTCTGGTTACTCAAGGCTTTGTTGGATCAAATAACGGATCTACAACCACGCTTGGAAGAGAAGGTTCAGATTTCTCAGCGGGAATCATAGCTTATTGCTGCGATGCCGAAGACGTAACCATCTGGAAAGATGTTCCTGGAATGTTGAACGCCGATCCAAAGTGGTTCGACAACACAGTCAAATTGGATAAGATTTCATTTAGAGAGGCAATTGAGCTTTCCTATTATGGAGCTTCGGTAATCCACCCGAAAACGATAAAGCCACTTCAAAACAAACAGATTCCATTGTATGTTAAATCGTTTATTGATCCACACGAAGATGGGACGGTAATTCAAGCTTCAATGATAAGTGACCACTTGATACCATCTTTTATTTTTAAAATGAATCAGATCTTGTTTTCGTTCTCACCGAAGGATTTTTCTTTCATTGTTGAGAAGAACTTGAGTGATATTTTTGACCGATTGTCGAAGGCCAATGCGAAGATCAATCTAATGCAAAATTCAGCCTTGAACTTCTCTATTCTTTTGGACGAAGACAAAGTAAACACCCAAGAGATCTTGGATTTATTTGGTGACCATTACCACATCAAATTTAACGAAGGTTTGGAATTGGTGACAATCCGTCATTATGACCAAGCGACTTTGGATAGAGTTACTACCGATAAGGATATTTTACTTCAGCAAAAAACGCGCGAGACTGCTCGGTTGATTGTGAAGCAGAAGATTATGATATGAGAAGTGGGCTAGCTGTTTGTATACTAAGTTATGCGTAATAATGATTGCACTGTAAGAAATTGGATAATATGAGCCAAAACATAAAAAAAAGTACAATCTGATATAAAAAAGTTAAAGCTGCTACTTGTTGTATTGACTATTGTCCATGTGGCATATTTCGTTATGGTTTTTTCTAACACAAAACTTTGGAGTCAATTGGACGATCAATATTACGCCAATGTTTTGGTTGCAATTTTTCAATTTGCTACTGCTGTATTGTTTATTTGGAAGAAAATGCCAGGAGAGAAAAAATTAAAATCAAATAGCACTTTCTTGATTGTCATTTTAGGAATAATTGGAATGTGGCTTTGGCTTCCTAATAAAGAAGAACTGGGAAAATTGGAAGAGGCGGAAACTCGAAACATTGACTAAAAAATGCAGAGTTTATGCTTTGTTAGAATATATATGCAAAGCTCTATTGCTTTTTTTATCTTTAAAAGAAAATCGTGATTTGAACCCCAACAAGTTTCCAAACCAATTATTTAATCACAACCCCATGAAGCAATCTTTAATTCTTATTCTCCTCACTTTTTCGTTCACAAGCATCGGACAAGTGCGCCTAAACGAAATGCAATCTTCCAATGCCACAACTATAATTGACAACTTTGGAGAGAGTGATGATTGGGTTGAAATTTACAATCCAACAATGGATACTATAGAAATCGGAGGGTTAGTTTTAAAAGATCAATTGGACACATGGGCGATTCCAACAGGAGATCCTTCCACTTATCTCCCGCCTTTTGGTCACTTCCTTTTGTGGGCAGATGATCAGGAAATTCAAGGCATTTTTCATACAAACTTTAAGCTTGCCTCAGGCGGTGAATTTCTAGGACTTTATGAAAGTGATAGTGTTACTGTAATTGATTCGATTACAATCCCTGCAATGATCCAAGACCGCAGCTATATGAGATGTCAATCAGGGTGGACGGAAACCACAACGCCGACTCCCTTAGCCCAAAATGGCTGCTCAGCAAGCATTGAAGAAATAAATACTATCGATGATTTATTCAATATTACGGTGAATAATAATGGAGAAATTGTAATCGATATTATAGACTATTCCCAAGGGGAATACGGACTTCAATTGTATTCAATGGATGGAAAAGAAGTGATAACCGAATCTTTGAAAGAAGAAAAGACAGTTTTGAATCCTCAATTCGAGAAAAGCGGGATTTATATTATAATCATCTCTGCTCAGAATGCCATTTACTCAAAAAGAATTTGGGTGAATTAGCAATTATAATGAAGGTTAGCACATTTATAGAATATGAGGATTTAACGGGTAAAGTCAGAACTGAACTTACTAAGGAAGGCGATACGCTAATGATGGTTCTAAGGGGAATTACCTCTGTGAACAATGGCGTTGATGGGTTTGCCAAAGTTCGAAAATAACTCATTTGGAATTGGGAACGAAAACAGTGTACTAGGTATTCGTTCAGTTGGTTTAGGGTCATATGTAGGCCCGACCGGTTAAGAATCGATGGTTATAGGAACAGGGTATGGCAATTTTTACCCATTAATTAGTCGATCCTTAACAACTCAAATTCATTTTCGGGAAGATGCAGGTTAAAATGATTCTTAAATTCAAGTAATATCTTAACTCACTGTCCAGTCTAATGTAGCACTTCCTTTTGTGGAGAGTAAGCGATGTTAACCACTCTATTCGGAAATTAATGGCATCTCTATTGTAGCATGCATACCTGATGTGCTGTTGATCTTTAAGTTGCCCCCCAATTGTTCTTCGACGAGCATTTCAATTATGGAACTCCCAAAACCTTTGTTTACATTTTCTGATGAAAATCCTTGACCATTATCGTAGTAATCAATTAGAAGTTGGTCTTGCTGATTGCGATAATTTATTATTATTTTTTTCGAACAGCTTTTTTCATTGAGCCAAGCATATTTCGTACTATTTGTTATTAGTTCATTCATAACTATACCTAGATAAGTGCATTGCTCAATACTTACAGAAACACTTTCTCCCGAGATTTCAAGATGGGTATCTTCTAGCCCTGCAAATCGTTCCTTGTCAAAAGTCGTTGATAGGTATGTTTTTAAATCAATCGAACCTTTTTCAATATGCTTATAAAACACTTCATGGACAGTAGCAATGGAATTAATCCTGTTGATTATTTTCTCCAATTTACCTCTCAATTCATTCTCATTGGCAATCATCAGTCTAAGCATGCTCACCAATAATTGAAGATTATTCTTAATTCGATGGTGCATTTCTTTCATTAAGAAGTCCTTAGTTTCAGATGCTTTTTCGAGCTTGAAATGGGCCAATTTTAATTCTTCTTCAATATTCTTTTTTTCTGTGATGTTTCGTCGAATGGACCAATATTCAATTATTACTCCATCAGTGTTCCGTATTGGAAATATATGCGTGTTTACCCAAAATAGATTTCCATTTTTTGATTGATTTCGAAACTCTCCTTCCCATACTTTTCCAGAACTAATACAATTCCACATTGACCTAAAATATTCTTCCGAGTGATAGTTAGAACTAATTAGGCTAAACGTGTTCCCCAAAAGCCTGTGTTTACTATAACCTGTTAATTCAACGAAAATGTCATTTACTTCAGTGATAACTCCTTCGGTATTAGTTATGGCAATTGCTGATGAATTGAACAGAGCTTCCTTTAAATTATCCCTTAAATTATCGCTTCTCTGTTTATAAAAAGTTAAGTCTTCGGAAAGACATATTAGACCATATGCCAGCTCCCTATCTTCGTCAGTTTCAAAAGACTCTATAGAAGATATATCAAAATCTAATCCTTGGTTTAGAATTTGAGATAAATAATGTGATATAGAATCATGATGAAGTTTCATTACGAATTTTGGTTATTGCCGAATCAATAGAATTACTAATTGTAAAATTTTCTAATCCAATTGATGCGCCCACAAATCTAGCAGCAATTTTCAAAATTACATTCGACCCAACGTATACCTTGTAAGATAAGATGGTGTCATCTAGCAACTTGAGCCTGTTCCTTAAATGGGAGCGGACTTCAGCGCTTGGAGGATTTGTATTTGAAAGGTCAATAATTATATGAAATTTTCTATTGCTACTAAGTTTAGTGAGATAATCGAAAAAGTCGTTAACCTGAGAGGGGTTAGTAACTCGAGCTTCTTTATACACGATAACCAGTAAGTCTGAAGTTTCTTCAAGGACATGTATGTGCTCGTGTAGATTCATTTTGTAGGAATAGTTGTTATAACTTGTATATAAGATACTTAAATATTGCTTATATCGAGCAAATAGAAACCCTATGTACAAATTTTGTTGTAATAATTTCCATCGATACTGTCATTAATCTTCTGAAATTGTGCGGGCATTGTCATTAAAAAAATTTAGAAATGCTGTAACTCTAAAACTGTTAGAATTGATAATAACCCAGTCTTAAGTTTCAAAATTCAAACCTAAAAGAGTTGAGGTTTCTTAAATTCAAGTCACAAATGCAACTTTTAGATTAATGGGTTAAATAGCTTCAAAACAGGAGGGGAATAACGAAATTTCCCCCTCTGTTTCTAGAAAGGAGTTATTTTACCCCGTTAAATCGCCAAAAATAAAGTTGT
>JABSPC010000530.1 GCA_013215515.1 Crocinitomicaceae bacterium | reverse complement strand
CAACTTCACATATTTCAGCTAACAATGGTATATTAATCATTCTTTTTTTACTATTTAGTCGCACCTTATGAACTTAAAGTTTTTTTCAAGAATAAGGTCATAAACCAGTTCTCAATAAATTGGGAAAAGGATAACTTGGTTTCTTTCTTTAACTGTTTCATCAACTTCTTAAGATTCCAACCTGTAGCAGCTAAAAAAGCATTGATTTGTGGTGATTTTAATCCACTCAGGTAGTTCTGTTCCATTCGGAAATCAGATTTCAAATGCCCAATAACTGGCTCGATTGCCGCTCTTCTTCGAAACTTTTTTCGTTTACTTCTTCGTTGACACTCGGTGTCTCGCTTTAATGGTTTGTAGTCAGGTGTTGATATTTTAGTGTTCCCAATAACTTTTTGTCCTTTCCCTCCACGATCATACACGACTTCTTGTGGAGTATGATTTAGATTTGATTGCATCTGATTTAGTAAGGGTTCGATTGTTTTACTATCGTGTGGATTGCCATCAAAACTCTTAATTGCTGTAATAATCAACGTTTTGGATGTGGTGATCAAACCAACTTTATTACCGAATTCATATTGTTTATGAGCTTTGCCCTTTGCTATACATGATGTAAAGGGTTTGTGTAAACTGTAAATCTTGTTTTTGTCCGAACGTTTTTGAGCAAGAACTTGAAAATACAAATCAAGTTCTTGCTGGTAGTGATCCAGAAGCGAATCAGGAAGTTTCCTTTCTAATTCCCGTATTAATCTACCAGCTATAGTCTTTAGTTTTTGTCCTGATTTCTTGGCTTTCTTACTCCGTTTAGGATGAGTCGAGTTGTGCGTGTTTCTTAATAACTGCTTGGATGTCTTAGTATAGGTTTGACGTTGAATAATCCCTTCCTTATTGGCAATGCTATTACATTTATCAATGATCTTCTTTGCAAGTTTAGCATCGGTAGGAAAGGTTGTGTTGTTCTCCGCTACTGTTGTATCCGACAAAGTCATTTTTTCCTTTGCTGCCTTTCCATGGAGAAGAACAGAATATGCAAAAATCGTTTCAACTCCTGATTCGCCTATACGTTTTCGGAAATGAACAAAGTCACTAGGATCGCAAGGAAACTCATGTTCAAAATGGGCTTTACCACAAAAATATTGCATGTAAGGGTCTCTTATCCAGGCTTCACATAAACGCTCATCTGACAAATTATAAATACGTTTTAGCATTAAACTGCCAACCATCAAACGAATAGGCATCGCTGGCTGACCTGTATTGGAGTAGTATTTTGAAAAATCTTTTTCAAAGTAGCTCCAGTCAATTTTATTACTCAGTAAAACTAACTCATGACCCATATTAATGAAATCTTTGAGTAAGGGTTGAAATAAATCTCGCTGATTTTGATTCGATGTTTTTCCTATCATTTATTGCAAGGTTTTGAATGCAAAATACACATTACCTTGCAATTCTGAACACCTAAAAACATCCTTTTATTAAGAAAATTAACTGGAAATCAAATTATTAAAACGATCTTAAGGTTCGACTAAATAATTACCTAAGTGACTAGAAGTAGCATCCGAATCCAACGAACTTAACTTGAATGAAATAAATGGATCATTTAAATACATAT
>JABSPC010000053.1 GCA_013215515.1 Crocinitomicaceae bacterium | reverse complement strand
GGCGTGCATTCATACTGCAACAAAGAGACTCTAAATCAATATATTGAAGAGTATTTCTTTCGGTTTAACCGATTGAATTTCAGAGAAACAATCCTAGAAAAACTTCTTTATAGAATGATTAAAGAAAAACCAATCACCTATCAGTCAATCAAATACTCTGCGATCTAAAGGGGTAACCCTATTCTGTAATTGAAACGCTTGTAATCGATTTTAAGCGTTCGTAAAATTCAAATAGTAAAGTATATTCAAAAGCTTTACCGTTAATTGTTTGACTAGCCATATATTATGAAAATGTGTTTTCTAGTTCCATTATTTTCTTGGTAACTCGTTTCGGTTTCTTTTCTGCGTTCTTGATTTGTTCTTTTATGCTATTTGCTAAAAATTTTGCTAAATTAACAGGAACAGCATTTCCAATCATTTTATAACCAGAAGCAATTTTTTTATAGTGAAAAACAAAATCGTTTGGAAAAGTTTGTATTCTTGCACATTCTCGCACACTTAATCTTCTGTATAATTTCTCTTTGCCTGGAACAAACACACGAATATCTTGTTCAATGAATTTCATTTTAGGAGCTTGTGGGTGAATAGGAGCGTGTCGTCCACCTGCTTGAATGGTAAAAGATTGTTCGTCCCAGCTTCTCACTCTATTTCTTGACATAAACATAGTTGAAAAGCCACCAATCATATATTCGTGATTTGGTACTTCACAAGTATTACTATTTGTATTGTTAAATTCTAATGCAGGTAATGCGTTATTTTTTAAATCAGAAATAGCATCTTCAAGTGTGATTTTCGGGAATGTTTCAGTTGGAAATTCATATTTAAAATTCAAGTCCTTTCGAATTCCAATAAAAAAAACTCTTTTTCTGTCTTGTGGCACGTTATAGTCCGAGGCATTAAGCATTTGAAATGAAAGTTCGTAGCCAACTCCTGCTTTTCTAAATAATTCTTTTATTCCTTCTAAAGCTTCAGTATGTTTCGAAATGAGCATTCCACTTACATTTTCTGCTAAAAAGAATTTTGGTTGCTTTGCTTCTAGTATTCTGATAAAGTCATAAAAAAGCTGACCTCTTTTGTCTTTAATTCCTCTTGCTGAACCAGCTTCACTCCAACTTTGGCAAGGTGGACCACCAATTATTCCATCACATTCTGGAACTTCATCTGCTGGAATATCAACAATGCTTCTTTTGTCAAGAAACGTATTTGGATGATTTTTTTCATAAGTCTCCCAAATTTCTTTGTCATATTCATTTGCCCAAACAACATTAAAGCCTGCTTTTTGGAATCCCAAATCAAGTCCACCAGCTCCTGCGAAAAAAGATACGATTTTCATATTTTATTGTATTTGAAGTGATTTATTTAGTGTTCTGCGATATTCTGCCTTCTCCTCCGCAACTTGTAGAAGTTGCTTAGTACAATTTGTTTCGTAAATATGTTTTCCAATTTGGTCGGTAATATATTCATCTCTTAATTCGGTAAGATTGAGTTTGAAAATTTCCGCAAGTTTTGTCAAGCGTTTCTCATCAAAATCTCGTTTTCCATTCTCAATTTTACTCAAATTAGCGGAATCTAAATTCAATTTAGCTGCAAGTTGAGTCAAAGTCAATTTGTTTTCATTTCGTAAAAGTCGGATATATTCTCCAAAAGTGGTTTTCATAAGACTTGTCATTTATTGACAAACTTACGGATTGTTTTTTAATTTTTCAAATGGTGTGATGGGGTAATTTTACTCTTTTGGTTTTTTTAGGGTTTGCCTGTGTGTAGGCAAAAACTAAATGTGTAAAATGGGCGGTTGTTTTTTTTGAATGAAGCCCAACGTGTGGCTAAATTACGTTTTTGCAGGCGCAGCGCAAATATGGAATTTAGGTTGTGTGTGTGCCTTGAATGGTGAAAAGAGCTTTACAGTATGCTCAGTGAACCGCCGTATACGAGACCCGTACGTACGGTGGTGTGAGAGGCGCACTCCGTCACAGTTTATCTGGTGGAGCCGTCTACTCGATTAGGCATTGTATTTATCTATGTTGATCGATTAAAATAATATTGCCGTCCGGATCTTTTAACATAATGCTTGCCGGTCCGTCAGAACTTTCGTCTGCTTTGGAATCAAGTTCTATTCCTTCAGATTCTAAGCTCTTTTGAATTTTTCTTACATCATCGAATGGGTCAATATTTTGACCATTTTCGTCCCAACCAGGGTTAAAAGTCAGTATGTTTGCCTCAAACATGCCTTGAAACAGCCCGATTAATGAATTTTCGTTTTTCATTATAAGATAATTTTGCTCCTTGCTACCGGCCAAAATTTGAAATCCTAATTTTTCATAGAATTCTTTTGAATCTTGAAGGTTTTCAACGCTTAAACTAATTGATTGTGCTCCTAATTTCATGTTATTTTGTTTATTCTGACTAACGTTTTTACAATTTAATGATTCTCAGTCATTTAGAAAATTGAATTCATTTGTCTGAATATCGAATTTAGCGATTTTCTTTTGCATTTCGTTCACTATTCTTTTTCTCTTTTCGTCAAGAAATTCATATTGATTGATCGGCTTGTATTCTTGTCTGTTAACAATCATATTCCAAATGCTATAGCCTTGATATTTAATTCTAAGTCTGCGTTTTTCCCATAGCCTTTTTTTCCAAAAGGAAGTTGAACGAACTAATTTACTTCGCCACAATAATATTCGCGGACATTGCCTTATTATTCACAAAGCAATGAACTACATACATTCCGTTTTTAATTTCAGCAGGAAGTGATACAATTTGCTTATTCGTTCCAATAATTGAATTAGCCATCTTGTATGAATACACAGACTTCCCATTTAAATCAACTAGATTGAAATACATATCATTAGCTATTAACGAGTTGAAATTAATAGTAACACTATTACCTTCTGAAGAATAGCCAGCGGTAAAACCAGAAGCATCTGCTACATGCTCGCTAATTCCTACTGAAGCATCAGAAATAACGTGCTGAGAAAGATAAATAATATCTCCAGACGAGGCGCTGTTATCGTCCGCCGAATTAGATGCCACATAGAATGTAACGTCACCAACACCAGTAGCAGGTGCATCCCAAGTCCAAGCCCAAAATGTTTGGGAGCCTGTATTACTTGTAGATGTATGCGAAACGTACTCACGCCCTACAGAAGAGAAATCTTGTGTTCCACCTATAGCAAAGTCTCCTGTAAACGATCCCGCATTTGAATCTGTACCGTCCAATGCAACAGCGGAAAATCCTTTTTTGTTTGGGGCTGATACCATTTGTACCCTAATAGTGTAGGAGTTGCCCGGTATATACTCGGTAACTGAATTCACGCCATCTATTACGAAAAAAGTATTTTCGGAAGTGCCGTCTTGAGTACTTCCAGAGTGACATTGGGTACAATTGGCTTCACCCGGTGCTCCAGTAAAACCGAATTGACCACCTGCAGCTTGCTGATGTTCTTTAGTGAATTTTTGTACAATTCCTTTCTCACTATTTGTCTGTTGAAAAGCGAAAAGCCCAAGAGTGGCTATCGTCAAGCATGGTAGTATGTAATTTTTTTTCATTCGTAGTGTTTTTTATGGTTTAAGATTTAAAATACAATTTAACTAAATATCAGAGAATTGAACTTTTTCTGATATTCATAACAGTAGACAGCTTAGAATCGCAAGGGTTTAATTCAATGCTCAAACCTCGATGTTGTTAGATAATAAGCGGTGATAAATTTTAAGTTTTCTAGCAATCATTCGATCTTGATCTTAAACAAATAATTATAGATTGTAGAAGGAATACAAAAATCAATGCTACTGGCCAACATGGGTACAATCAGCATTGTTCCTCCTGAAATATATCCAGCCAACATCTGGCCGTTATAGAAGAAATAAATATGTACTGCTATCCAACCAATGGCAATTGAGCAGGCAAACTTTAGTTGTGGACTCCGGTGAGGCAACCTAGGTTTATTCAATGGGCCTCGAAGAACATTATTATAGATATAATCAAAAGGGTGGTAGGATAAAACGATTGCCAGAAAAGAAAGTCCCATCAGTGTTAACAAGATTGGAATGTTAGCTAGTGCAACCCCAATACATAGCAGTACTGCGCACAAAATGAACGCGAAACGATTCCCGAAAGCTAAAGCGGATATTTCTGTTGTAGAATATCCGCTATAGCCTTGACATTTAATTCTATGTATTCGTTTTTCTGAGAGCATTTGAGGGTTATCTGTTTATTATTT
>JABSPC010000529.1 GCA_013215515.1 Crocinitomicaceae bacterium | reverse complement strand
TGGAAAAGCAAAGGCTATTATCGAGAAGCCATTCAGGGATAAAGTATTTGTTTGGGCTTTATGGGGCTATGGACTTTACAATATTGTGAACTATTACACGCCCTCAAAGAAGGACATAACAACCACCATTGAAAAACCAACGTTTAAACAAAAACTTCAGGACTACTATACCTATCGAGTCGTTTACCGCAAAGCACTAAAGAAGATCAAGCTTTGTGTCTTCCTTCTTGAGCATGACTTCCAATTGCTCACAAAAGCGATGAGTCATACTGCTATTTGGATGACGGCCTGCTACCAAACCGAAGAGAATTTATTCGGAAAGATGGGTCAATTTGAAGTTGAAGGAAACGATATCCTAGTTGGAAACTCTAGCACTCCAAGTAATCGACATCAGTTAATTTTTGATTCACTATCGGATTGTAAATTGGGTTCTTCTAAGCTCGTAATCCCACTTGGCTATGGTGATCAAGAATATAAAAAAACGGTGGTAAAACGTGGGGAGACATCCTTTAGAGAATCCTTCACCCCAATTTTGGATTTCATGCCTTTGGATGAATATGTTAAGATGTTGAGTTCTTGTGGACATGTAATTATGGCTCATGAACGGCAGCAGGCATTTGGTACATTACTCATGATGTTGTTGGCAGGCGCCAAGCTTTATCTCTCTGAGAAAAGTCCTTTTTACGATTGGTTTAACGATATGGACGTAAAAATATATTCAGTCGAATCGGATTTAGCTGAGGAGATTACGACTCCTCTTTCGCCTGAGCACAGAGCGAGTAATAAAGTTATAATTAGCGATTACTTGAGCATTAGTAAACGACTGGATGCACTTCAGCAAGTACTCGAACGCGCACAGGGTTTTCAATTAAGTCAGGCTAAATGAAAAAGCCAAACCACGATTTAACCCTCAGAGTTGGTCATGTCTCAGACGCGAGAGAACTCGGGAAATTCTATCAAGATTTTTCTGAAGCCCTTCATCATTTTGACGAGAATTATTTTGGAGACAAAGATGCTCATGGAATTCCAATGTTCGGGTTTGGCGAAAATGCCGTTTACAATCAAATCTATATCATCCAGTATGGCTTAATCAGTTATGATCTGATTCATGATGGAGTAAACATTGAAGAGAACACCGCTCGATTGGAGAAATGCGTTCAATGGCTGGAAAACAATGAGGAACAACTCAATGGCGCACTCATTTGGAGAAATCACTTCCCAAACATTCGATACGGGTTACCATCTGGTTGGATGTCCGGAATGTATCAAGGACAGGCAATATCGCTACTCCTGCGCTATGGTCAACTTATCAATCAGGAAGAAAAATACGTTAATAAATCACTTGAAGCGTTCAAGTTTTTCCACATAGATTACGAAGACGGCGGTGTAAAAAGGATTGATTCTGAAGGGAATTTCTGGTTGGAAGAGTACCCTGGAACTGAGCCATCCTTCGTATTGAATGGTTTCGTATATACCTTTTTAGGTATCTACGACTTATGGAGAGTGAGCAAAGACCCTCAGGTAGAAAAGATGATGAACGATTGTATCGACACGCTCATCAATTCCTTACATAAATACGACAGTGGATTTTGGTCGATATACGATCAACAAAAAAAGGAACTTGCGACCAAATACTACCATAAGAACATTCATATTC
>JABSPC010000528.1 GCA_013215515.1 Crocinitomicaceae bacterium | reverse complement strand
GAAGAGGAAGAAGAAGCAAACCGTAAAAACTGAAGAGGTAAGAGAATGAGGTCAGGATATCAAGATTCGTTGGGTTCTTACTGGACAGAACGATAATATCGCCAGATGGTTTTTTCAAAACATAGTGATTGAAATCATCTAGATCAAAGAACCCACTTTTCAAACTTCTGTCCGTACTCATCTTTAAATAAGAAGAAGGGTAATTGAACTCTCCATGTTTCGTTACCAATCGAGAGCCATGGTATTTGGCAATCGAATACATTTCCAAAGACTCAAAAACATTTGCCTGAGCTGAAATAAGCAATCTCGGGAAACCAATTTCTTCTGGTATTTTCTTCGATTTAAGCGTACAGAAAAGAATTGCCTTGGTAGAGTCCCTCCCTAGTAATTCTTGTCGAATAACATAACTGAACTGCTCGCTATAATCACTAATGAAGTAGATATTCGAATCAATTTCTGAACTAACTCCTGAGCTGTCAATAATGTCTTGGAGGTGGTCGTAATCTTCCGTCGTATTTTTTCGCTTATCAATTAATGGAAGGTGCGCTTCATCATAAATTGAAAATTTCATTTCATATTCTTCCCAGAACCCGTTGAAAAAACGACGCTCCAAATTCTCTTGTAAGTCAGAATTCATGCTAAAACTTGGGACCTCTATAAAACGCTTGAGAAACTTATCTTCTTTCAGACTTTCTGCCGTATTTGAATACTCAACTTCCGTTACAATGTCCTTTTCGGTCGCTAATTGGTTTGCGTACAATTCCTTTTCCCCTCGTTCTTTTCTTCTGCCAAACTCACCTACCGTAAGAGACGTTACTAACGAAAATCCAAAAAGTAAAATTAAGCCTGTTCCAAGACGATGTGTTGCTTTGTTTCTATATACAGTGTACATTCCAATTCCATAAAAGAACATTGGGAATATGGCTGCAAAAAAGAGCTGATAACCATAATTAATTTCATACAAGAAGTAAATACAACTTACCGCAAAGAAGATTACAGCCAATTGTGAACCGAGTATTGATTGCTTTTTACAGAACTCAAGAACCACGCGTAACAAATGAAAATACGAATAGAAGAACACGCCAAGGCTCGTTATTGCCAAAACCGAGTACATGTTCAGTGAAAAGAGTTGGTCAATAACCAACGGAATTGACGAATCTTCAATTAGGCCTTGTGTGAAAAACACCATAATCGGCCATGGAAAAATGGACACCATGGCAATAAGTACACCGGCTATTTTTGCAATAAACCCTTGTTTTATTTTTTGAATTCGATGGCGAATATCGAACATCAAATAAACCAAGACTGAAATATTCACTAGGTATTCAAAGAAATTTGGAAACCACCCACTCGCTCCATACAAGCTTGGGTCAAAGCCCTCAGTTTCACTTAAGAAATCAAACCAAAAATACTCGATTGAGAGTACCCTAAGAATTACAATTGAAACGGGAATTGTCCAACTCCACTTGTGTTTTATAATTTTTCGAGAACGAGAAAGGGCAAATAACCAAGCAATGATTGAAGACAGAATAAGCAAAAACAACATCATTGATTCATCCGGTTCTATTGGCTGCTCTTTATCTGCAATTAATGAGCATACATATTCTCCATCTTTGGATTTTATCTTATACCCTTCGTTTTTATCGATCCCAATCGTTGCTCTGAATGAAAGGCCTAATTCATCAGAAAAGGAATTTATGAGGTGCGTATTTTCGTACGCGTAATCATGTTTTATTAAGAAACTGGCACAAACAAAATAATTGCCAACTTTCTTAGTTTTCGCAAAGTACCATCCGTTCTGAAGGTTCAATAACCCATCTGCAGGAAAGTGAATGTCTGCAAACCTTATAATCGGAACTTGGTTGGTGTTCCAGTAAATTAAAGAATCGTGCCGGTAAATATGAATATTGATCTCTTGTCCATTGGAATGACTTAGCCATTGTTCATGAATTTCTTTATCCTCAATTTGGTTGGCTTTGAAGGAAAGAAAATCGTCTAATTTATCTTCTTGAAGTTTGAAATATTCTCTAAACGTCTCAACTGATGAATGATAATTTGTTGAAACAATTCCCAAGTAATACCATGCAAAAATCACGGTAATGACAATCGCCGATACGAAAAGATAATATTTGTTCAGGAATTTAAGTCTCATACTTTCAGTGCTCCAATCTCTGCAGAAATTTCGGCTGCTAATAAAGCAAAATCTTCATCGGCATGCGCGTCATTTCTAAAGCAAAAATTGGCCTCCTCTTCGTAAGGTAGTAAATAATTCTCGTAGCAAGGCTTCACATGGTTTTCCCATTGATATAAAATTTGCTCGCGAGAATATCCTCTGGTTTCTTGGTCTCTATATAATCGTCTGTCCAACTGAACTGCTGGGTCAACTTTTATAAATACTGAATAATCAATTAGTTCGCGAACCTCATGATAATGAAACAAGAACAATCCTTCAACGATAATCAGGTTCGCGGGTTTAATTGTTGCCAGAATGTTTTTATCTGGTGGCGAATTGAAATGGTATTCTTTAACCATTATTTCTTCTCCTGAAACTAGTTTTTGAAGATCGGAAGTTAACTTCTCTTGGTCCAACGCTGTTGGCAAATCAAAATTATAAATTCCATTTTCATCGAGATGTTGGTTGTCAATAGTTCTGTAGTAGTTGTCCATTGAGAAGACGCTTGGATTTAAATGTCCAAACTCACGAAAAATACGGTTAAGAAGGGTCGTTTTTCCCGATCCACTGCCGCCACAAATACCAATAATCATTTTTTCAATTCGAATTTCACAGGTCCCGCAGTATTCAATTGTTTCGTGTCGAAAGTTAAAACGGCGTCTGGTAAAGTTACACTAAATTCTGTTTTATCCTTTGTATTAAACACACTACTTGGGTTGTAAATTGATCTCTCTGTAAACGCGTTATGAGCGCATTCCGTCTCCTTATCAAAAGTGATAATGCTGGCCTT
>JABSPC010000527.1 GCA_013215515.1 Crocinitomicaceae bacterium | reverse complement strand
ATGCATGGATGAGTCGAGCAAGCAATTGATAAAAGAAGTCAGAGAACCTTTGCAAATGACTCCTAAAGAAGCAATCGAACATGTTAAGGAACAACAAGTTGTGAAATCAGAATCTGCAGACAAAAAGGAGGCATTCACTTTATCTAGGAAAATTTTCGGTCAATTACTAAAGCTATAAACCATAGTAAAAAATTGAATTAAAAAGATTCGATAGAAAGTCATAGTAAAAAATTCGATAGAAAGTCATAGTAAAAAATAGAGTCGTCGGTTTACCGTCTTTGTTATAAAAAAAATATAATGACATAACAACGACTCTATGGAAGAAGTATCTACCAAAAGCTCACAAAACTCAACAATAAAACGTATCAAAATTCACCGCTCACGATCAATGATTTCTCGGAAAGTCATCGCATTTCATGAGCTTCTAAATCTTGAAAAGAATAAGAAGTCAGGCAGAGATGCTGCTGAATTTCTGGAAATTCCCAATTCCACCATGCAGTCATGGAGAAAACAGACATTCCCTCAGAAAGTACCAAAAGAACTTGCTGAGTTCTTCTCAACACCCATCGGATCAGATTTTCTTCAACGAAACATAATGTCGGTGATGAAGTTGATGAAGTGTGGTCCAGGAGGTATTCATGGAATGCAAGAATACTTACATAACACTGGACTTGATAACTTGGTTGCTTCATCAGCAGGAGCTCTTCAAAATTATTGGGTTCGCTGTGAGAAACATATTGTTGAATTTGGAAAACGTGAAGAAAATAGATTGTCTGC
Organism: Crocinitomicaceae bacterium; assembly: GCA_013215515.1. Lineage (GTDB taxonomy): Bacteria > Bacteroidota > Bacteroidia > Flavobacteriales_D > Crocinitomicaceae > UBA4466. The sequence continues at coordinate 1,382 of JABSPC010000527.1, read as the reverse complement.
CTGGATGAAGACAAAAAAAATTACTGCAGGTCTAGATGAGATGTTTCGTGGAAAACGTCCCTGCCTTGTGGCAATGGACGTTGTTTCAAACTACATTCTTCTAGAAAAATTCACAGAAGACCGCACAGCTGATACATGGAAAAAGGAACTTCAACCAAGATTGACCGAGTTGAATGTCGAAGTGACTCAAGTTGTGAGCGATTTATGCGGTGCGATCCGTGCTGTGACAAAGAAGCTCGGAGCTGAACATATTTCTGAGCTTTTCCATGCTCAGTATGAAATTAGTAAAGCTACTTCCGCCCCACTGGCCTCACAAGAAAGAGCGTCTGAAAAGGCTTTGAAAGATACTGAAAAGAAGATTCAAAAAATTAAAGAAAAATCTCTTAGGCTTGAAAAGGAGGAACGCAAAAAACAGGTTATTGAACTCGAAGAGGCAGAATGTTCCCAAGGTAAGTTAAAGTCTGAATTTGAGAAAAAGGCAAAACGACGAGATAAGGTGAAATCTGCGGTGAGAGAGATGGGTAAGATCCACCACCCTATTGACCTTAAAAGTGGAGAACTGCAAACAGCAGAGGGAATGGACGAGCGGTTTAACGAGCAATTTAAAGTAATCAATGAGTGTGCGAAAGAGGCTGGTTTGTCGGAGAGAAGCAAGGATCGTATCGATAAAGCTCGAAGAGCATTCGATGCAATAGTGTGTTATATGAACTATTTTTTCATTGTATATGCGGCCTTTGTCGAAGGTCTATGGTTAAGTAATGATCAAGAAGAGTTTTTTAATGAAGTCATATATCCTTTGAGTTATCTCAGGCTGGTCTGGAGACGATTATCGAAAGAGACGAGGAAAGAGCATAGACAATTATTGGAAAGTTTAGAGGCCAGAGCTAGGGATGCCCCTTGGCCAGAGGGGTTGAAGGAAGAGTTGATGAAGAAAGGACGAGAAATGGCGGAAACATTTCAAAGGTCGAGTTCCTGCGTGGAAGGTAGAAATGGTGTGCTATCTCTTAACTACCATCGTTTTCATCGACTGAATGAAAGAGCTCTGAAAGCATTAACAATAGTTCATAATTTTGATACAAAGAGGAAAGATGGGACTACAGCTGCTGAACGTTTTTTTGGGGCAAAACATGAGAATTTATTCGAGTCACTGGTTGCGAATGTGCGGATTCCAGGCAAACCTAAGCAGCAACATCATGATAAGCAAAAGCGGTTTTTAGGTTGGGAAAAGCGTAGAGCTGCCTAGGGTAAGGTGACCGAAAATGTGAAAACCTCCTAAAATTTAATGTTTTTTTTGCCTTAGTTTCAGCTGCGATCCTTTCTTTCAGATCTTTGTTTCTACGCGGGTTCTTGTCGATTAACGGTACATGGTTAAGAGATCTGCT
>JABSPC010000526.1 GCA_013215515.1 Crocinitomicaceae bacterium | reverse complement strand
CTAGAGGTCAAGGTCAGGTACCAACTGGTGCCCCTGGTCTGTAAAAATGATTAAATATTTTAAAACCCCAAATATCTTCAAGTGGATTTTTCACAGAAGAGTTTGGGGTTTTTCTTCATCTGATAAAGTGTTTTTAACGTTTGATGATGGTCCAACTTCCGACCTTACACCTTGGATTCTAGATTTCCTAGATTCACAAAATGTCAAAGCAACTTTTTTCTGTGTTGGAGCGAACGTGGTTAAACATCCCAACTTGCTAACAACAATTCAGGAGAGGGGACATGCCGTTGGGAACCACACAATGCGCCATGAAAAGGGAACGGATGTCTCTAAACGGGATTATATGAAATCTATCAAAGAGGCGAGTGGCGTGATCTCTTCTAATTTATTTCGCCCACCTTATGGAAGGCTACCAATAAGATATTCAAAAGGAATAAGAGCGAATCACAAAATAATTATGTGGTCGTGGCTGTCCTATGATTATGACGCAAGTGTGCCAATTGATTTGGTTCTTAAAAAGGCTGAAAAGATCAAAGGGGGGGATATAATCGTTGTTCATGATAACGTTAAATCCACAGAAAGATTAAAGGATATTCTACCTGAATTGGTGCGCATTATTAAATCAAAAGGGCTAGAATTTGATATTATTTCCGTTTAAAAACAGGAACTGTAGAACAAGGCTCACCGTACATTATACTTTTTACAACCGGCTGAAGGTGTCGAACCAATTCAACCATTGCAAATTCAGGAGTGGCTATGTCCGCGCAGCCCTTTATGATTACTCTTCCTTCTCTGAATTGATCTAAATCATCCGCTAAAATTCGATCTAGAATTAGTTTTTTCTCCAAATCATTTTTGTCACCTACCACATATTGCGCTCCATTTTTTTCCAATTGCGATCCAATTAGCATGTACGCCCAAGTGGGAACAATCGCATCCGCAGAACAATGAATGTAAACAGCTTTATTTTCAAATTTTGACCAATCATTTTCCTTGATCCAAGCTCGGAAATCTTTCTCTTTTAAAACAAGTCCTTGCCAAAGCTGCTCAGCGATATCAACCCCTTCAATGGTTACTTTCGGTTTGTAATCACCCAAGTCAATCGAAATTAATCCGCTATTTGCTACTTTGTTTACAATCTTATCCATGGAGTAAAGGTAGTTAGAATTTAGATTGTTAGACTCGTCGCAAGCTCCTTTTGGATCGCTACGCTTTTAGACCGGCTTACGCCTTTTAGAATTTAGACGCGTAAGTTCTTAAATCTAACTCGTCTAACAATCTAACTATCTAACCGTCTATAAGTCCAAAGGACGATCCAAAAGCGAAGCGATCCAAAAATCCAAAAGGAGCTTGCGACGAATCCAACCTGCCACTCTGTCATATTTCCAACTAAGGCATAACATTTGACAAATACATTACCGTGAAAAGAAACAATCATCAATTCGGTTCGACTAGTGAAGCAATCATTTATCCAGGGTTGTTACTGGTCGCGATGTGGCTTGTCTACTGGGCGGATCATTTATTTCCGTTTATTCCTTTTTACCACTACGGAGTAATGCCCGGAGAACTAAATACAACTGCGGGGATATTATTTATGCCCTTGATCCATGCTTATGATGGATACGAGCACATTCTGAATAATTCACTCCCAACAGCTATTCTCTTAGGTGCTATAATTTTTTATTATCGGAAAATTGCGCTTAAGGTGTTCGCTATTTCTTGGTTGGTAACGGGTGTTGGAGTTTGGTTATTCGCAGCAAATAACAACAGCTTCCATATAGGAATGAGTGGGGTCATCTATGCAATGGCTGGGTTTCTGTTCGTCTCTGGTGTCGTGAGGAAGTACATTCCACTTCAAGCCATCTCCTTGTTCGTTGTATTCGTTTACGGGTCTCTAATTTGGGGCATTTTTCCAACGGATCCTCAAATATCTTGGGAAGGGCACCTTTCTGGTTTAGTTGTAGGTGTTTCTCTGGCATTTCTTTACAGAAAGCAAGGGCCTCAATCGCCTAAGTATATGTACGAAATTGAAAAGGAGATGGGAATTGAGCCTCCGGATCTAGAAGGAATTTGGAGAGAAAAGGTTGCACAGGAACGTCAAAGGCAAGAGCAATTGGAGGAAATGAGAAAAGGTATGACAGAGCAAATAGAAGAGCAACGTCGTCAACAACAGGAACAGTTTCACAGGCAGCGACAACAGCAACAGCGCGAATCACCTGATCCATTGCGTGTAATTTATCATTATAAGGAACCTAATAAGAAGTCTACGGACGATACTGATCCAAAATAACTGCCGTGCCCATTGAGGTTTCTGTCCAAGAATCAAGGTTGAATTCAAGGCAAACGTATTCACCAGTGTTCAACTGGATATTGTCGTCGGTGAAATAGTTTACTAAATCCGAAATCCCAAAGTTGTGGCCAATGATTAAAAGTTCTTTATTCGAATCAAAGCGCCATAATTTTTGAATAATATTTTGCTTTGAAGCCATGTACAAGTCAGCTGTGTAGTTAGGAGTTGGGTGAATGTTTTGTAAAACAATTTCAGAAGTTTGACGTGTTCGTTGAGCATTGCTACACCAAATTTCATCCAATGAAGTAATACTTTCAAAAAAGCCTCTCAATGTCTTTGCTTGATCTATTCCTTGGGCATGCAACCGACGATCAACATCTTTTTCAGAATGAGAAGTGTCCTCAGTTTTTGCATGTCGTAAAATGTGAAGCTTCATATTTCTTGATTCGATCGAATGGTAAATTTCACAATTTCTCATTCAATTCCAACCTTTTAAGATTATGGCCCGTT
>JABSPC010000525.1 GCA_013215515.1 Crocinitomicaceae bacterium | reverse complement strand
TTTTAGTTAACGCGGAACCGACACCATCAACAGACCTTAAAACTTGGTTGGCCAATTCCTTATTACTGATAGAAGGATCGTTGTATAGCGCTTTTAGAATATTCCAATCGGTCTCGTTTAACGTGCTTTCAATTTGTTGTTCTATTAATGTTTTGTTAAGTTCATCTGAAGATAAGGTTTTGGAAAGTGAATTTTCTTTAAGCAATGCTATTTCTTGCAGCAAAAGTGCCATTTCATTGGCTGCCGTACGCTGTTTTTTATAATACAAAAACCCGAATGCAAACAGGATAACCAGAAACACACTCACTAGAGCGATTTGTTTTTGTTCATTTTTTAGCTGAGCAACAATCTTTTGTTTTTCAAGGTTTTGTTCCTTTTTATCAAATTCATATTGCATTTCTAATTGCATAATTGTCTTATCATTAACTTGGTTTAGCACACTGTCCTTCATTTGAGTATATACTAAGTGCATTTTTAACGCTTCTTGAGCATTGTTTTTAGATACATATACCTTGTACAGTTGTTTAGCAGCTGCTTCAATGTAAAAAATTGATTGAACTTCATTTGCAAAATTCATTGCTTCTAAACCATGGATTAAGGATAGACTTAAGTTATCTTGCTCGTGGTATACGGTTGATAATCCGCAGTGACTTATTGACTTACTTTCCGCATGATCGAATTTATTGGCAATAAATAATGCTCGATTGTAATACGTTAATGCAGAATCATATTGATTTTTCTGTATCCAATATTTTCCAATGTTCGCAATAGTTTTTACTAGTCTTATACCCAGTCCCTGAGACTCTTTTAGTTGAAGAGATTTTTTCCAATATTCGTGTGCTTTTTCAGGGTCCCCATTTCTAAAATAACATTTGCCGATGTTGTTTAGCATGATGCCAGAATTGATGGTTTTTCCTAGTGAATCAGAAATGACAACCCCCTTTTTTAGATACAAGAGTGCATTAACATAATCTTTTTGTCGCATATATGAGTTTCCAATATTGTTTAAGCATATAGAGAGCCCATTTTGATTATTGTCTTGAACATAATATTTACGGGCTTTTTGATAACATTCTAATCCTCGAGTAATGTTTCCTTGAAAATGATACACCAGACCAAGCCCTGTATAAATATGGCCAAGGTGTTTATTGTTGCCAAATTCCTTCTGCAACTCAAGTGCCTCGTTAAAATAATCTAGACAGCTAGTATCTTGTACATAATAGGAGGAATTACCTTTATTTATTAGCGCAAAAATTTTAGTAGAAAGGTATTTGTCTCTTACAGGACCTTGACCATTATTTGAAATTCCAACTGTAGATTGGGTTAGAAGTAGATCATTGTACTTCATTTTTGTATCATCAACCATATTGTTGGCAATATTTTCCAATGCAGATAGCTTTACAGTGTCATTTTCAGAGCTATGATAAATCGTTAAGAATGAATCAAGGTTATGTATATAACGCTCCCCCAAATGCGTAAGATCTAAAGAATCAACAAGGTAATAAGACTTATCAGCAAACTGAACAGTCGAACTTTTTTGCTGAGATCGACCAGGGTTTACTGCTAATACTGCAAGTGTGATTAGAATAAAACGGTATGTTTTCATATAGCCCATAATACGATTATAAACATAATTAAAATTATTTTATTGACAGTTTTTTTGACTATCCAAACACAAAATAAAGGGCTAATTCTACTTTTTAAACACCAAATTTGCGTGATCTAGTTGTTTTTATTAGATGGATTATATACGTACGATAATTTACAAAACCTCTACCAACCTCTTTACACTACTGGCTTATAGATAGCTACGGCCACTTCGGTGTTTTCACCGATAGACGTGAAAGTGCATGGTTTCACTAATATCGGTGGTAAAGGGTTTGTAGTATATCCTCAAATTTGAACTCACAACAGCGGGAAACGCTAGAGTTAACCCATTAATACAAAGACTATGAAAAAATCAAATCTGATTACTATTCTAATTTTATCTATCGTGTGTTTGCTTCCACTATTAGGAAGTTCTCAAAATGACACGCAACACCAAAATGGACCACAAGCTGTTATCACCTTTAAGACGTCACAAAAAATTAACCCACTTATCGAGAAAGTTAATGAGCTTACAGATGGAGATGCGATATTAACGGAGCTAGTTATATATGAAATTAGCAAGATAAAAACCACCAACATTCACAGAGTAGTTCAGGATGAAGACTTTAATGATCTCTCCAGTCAATTAAAAAAGGAAGGGATTAAGCAATCTGAAGTAATAGAAATTATTAATCGTTTAAAAAAATAGTAGTATGAAAAATATTTTAACCCAACTCTTATTTCTTGGATTCTTTTTATGGTCAGCCATAACCTACAGTCAGGTCAACTACTCAGCAGATTTTGAGAATTCTACAGATCGATCAACTTGGAATTTTGGAACCAATACCTTCAATCCTTGTGGTGGGAGTTATTCTGAAATTGAGAATATTTGGAATCCTGGAACGATATCTATGAAGAATAGCACCTCGCTGGGTACCGCAGTTGGATGCGGAGTTACTGTCCAGTTTGACTATAAGATTGTTGACTGGGGCGGAAATACTGCTGCATCAGCAAGTGATTTAGGTGACCTTATCGTCTATTCTGCAGCATCCTCTTCAGGACCTTGGACAGCTAGATACACCTTGCCATCTCATGTATCATCAAATTCATGCGTTACCAAGAGTTTTACGTATACCCATCCCGCTGGAGCAACTTATTTAAAATTTGAAGCATCATATAATAATGGAGATTGGGAAATTATTTTCGACAATATTTTGATAAAAGAAAACACACCGGTAGCCACGTTTACAAAAATATGTCGTGCAGATATGTTATCCTATGATTTGGATGTTGATGTGACTGATTTAGGACCTTCTGCTACTAGTGTAGATATTAAAATCGGCTCAACAACTTACTTTTCTAGTGTAGGCTTAGGAACTTATACAATTAGCGGTTTAACTACTGGCGTAACAGTCGTTATTGTAGATAATGCAAGTGCACTATGTCCATCTTCAGATGTTATTAATATGTGCTCGGCTTGCGAAGACGCACCATTCTTACCTTCAGATGAATGTGTTAATGCTCCTAATTTTACCTTATCCCAAATCTTTGCAGGAAGTACTAGTTGTTCTTATTCGGCAGGTGTCGATCCTGATGCAGGAACTTACTGTGGTACTATTGAAAATGATTCCTGGTTATCATTTACTGCTTCAGCCACGGATGTTGAAATAGAGTATAGTGTTGGAGATTGTGGGGGAAGTAGTAACGGAATACAATTATCTGTTTATAGCGGAAGTTGTGGTTCACTAACAGAAATTTCGGGGAGCTGTTTAGATTATGCATCTCCTTCAACTACTGGTTCTTGGAATTTTTCTGGTTTAACAATTGGCGATACCTATTACATATGGATTGATGGGTATGCTGGGGCAAATTGTGATTATGTATTTACAGCAGTATCTGGTGTAGTACTCCCTGTAAGTTTATCATCCTTTAATGTAGCATGTAATGGCAATAATGTTCAAATCAACTGGTCTACTGAATCAGAAACAAATAACGATTATTTTACCATAGAGAGAAGTACAGATGCGATTAACTTTGAAGTTATAGCAACAGTTGCTGGAAACGGGAATAGCTCAATACCAGCTCATTACACTTGGACAGATGATAGTCAATTAAGTGGAATAGTATATTACCGTTTAAAACAAACAGATTTTAATGGAGCATTTGAGTATCATGGTATCAGAATAGCTAACTGTGAGCAATCAACGGATATTAGTATATATCCAAATCCATTTGAAAATAGCTTTACAGTTCAATTATCAGAAAACACCACTTACCCAATTACTGTAAAAGTGTTGGATTATTTGGGAAGACAAGTGCATACGGAAACTATTGAAACAGGTACAAAAGAGATAAAATTAAACCGTGAACTACCAACAGGAACTTACTTTGTAAAAATAGTTACTCAAACAATACAAGTAGTAGAACGAATGGTGAAACTAAAATAAGTTAGAAATGATTAAATTAATAAGTAGAGAAAATAGGTTAACAGCTGTAATTGTTGATTTAGAGGATGATTCAGCAGTAGATAAAGATGTTTTAGAATTGCTGTAAAGTATCATTTTAATGTAGTTTAAAGCTTATTATAGAATTTAAATTAACAAATTGATATGAAAGAAGGAACAGTACAAATATCTATTGAAGAACATGATAGATTGAGAGAGAATGACAAAATTTTAAAGCAAGGTTATTCTTACGGATATATAGAATATGATTCTAATTGGAATAAAGTATTTGAAGTAAAAGCTATTGATAGTGACGAATCTTTTGAGTTATTATCTCATGAAACAAATAGGTTAAAAATGTTGTTAGAGAAAAAGAAATGGTATCAATTCGTAGAATTAAAAGAATAATTTAATCTTCTATAACAGGGCGGTATGTTACGATAATAGCTTCCCAGTTTTAATAATAAATTCATAATGGAAAAAGTAATTAAAACAGTATTTACAAGTCTTTATCAAAAAACAACAGGGGTAAGTTATCGAGAACAAGTTGTTGTAACTTTAACAACCTTGGCATTTTTGCT
>JABSPC010000524.1 GCA_013215515.1 Crocinitomicaceae bacterium | reverse complement strand
GAGTGAATAATAGCCTCTTCAAGTCGAGTTACGAAATTAGCTGCATAACCAATTTCCATATTATCAATCCATACTTTGTATCCGTCGGCCTTTAACTTAGTATAAAGTGATTCTGCTAATTTTTCTCCATGATCTTCACCATGATCTCTTTTGTAAGAAATGAAGACATCAAAGTACTCGGCCTTTTTAATAATGCCAGAATTGGCCCCATCATGACCGTGACCATGTCCATGACCGTGCCCGACCACTTTAGCAGGTTCCGGCTTATTTGATGGATTGTTATTCTCTGACATGGCTTTATTCTCAATAATTAAATGGCACTCATAATATATTGAGCCGTTTCACCTAGACTAGTAAAATAGTGTCCTCCGTTTGTCTCTATCATTTTACTCGTAGCTTTCAAGGATTTCAATTGATGTTTACTGAATTCAAATTCACCCTCTTCACTAAGTGCGCAAAACACAGTTTTAACACTTTCTATATTAGAGTCATTAACCACATTAATAATTGCTTCTACACCATTCATCTTAGGTGTTATAACATAAAGTATAAACTCACACTCTTTTTTAAGAGAAGAGTCACCTTCAACGAGTTGAATTTCACTCCCATTAGTCAACTCTGAAAATTCAGTTTTCCAGTTAGACTCACTTCCTATCCCTCCTATATACACTTTCATAATTCTATTTTTTATGAAATGTTATTATCCTTTAACTCATCCACTATATCCTCATCTTCGTTATCATCTTCTTCGACGTAACTTGAACTTTCACTTATCCAAGCGTTGTGCTCCATGGCAAAAATGGACTCTGTTTCTGCAACGAACCTCTTCTGCGCTAAAGAGGAGGCTGACGCCATACTTTTATATTTCGCTGAAATCAACTCTAATTGACTCGCTGTTGAAACATATGATAGCATTAGGTACTCATATCTATTCGAAGCCAAATAAGAACCAATTGACGCCGCGCCTGTACTTAGAAAAGCAATCCACATTGAAATACTTGATTCTGCTGAAGCTGCTACCGCGCCAACTGCAACCCCCATGAATCCAAAAATCAATGCCCAAGAATTCCCTCTGTTCAAGTATTTTTGAAATAAAGCTGCTTTCTTCAAGTAATAGCCATTTATCTGTCCTTCAACTCGTTCTTCAATGTATTCTTGAAATGTCATGTCGATATCGAATTTTTGAATCCAAACATCCTTTTTGCCTTCACGGCCTAATCTTCCAAGTGTTAGAAAATTTTTCCATTTGTATTTCAATGATCCGTTATCATAAACCTCATCCAATTCAGGTGTTGAATCGGACACATCCTTCATTATTATTTCTATTCTGTCATACAATACCCTTTCCCTGTTCTTTTTAGCATAAGGTGCGGCTTCCAAAAGGTATAAATAGGCCTGAACTTTAAGTGCCTCAGATGTGGCACGCGCCTTAGTTTGATTTTTTACCAATTCGCTTGATATAATTTGAGATCCAGCATAGGAAGCTAATGCGATGGAAATCGCACTTAATATTGCTAGTACTTCGTGTAGATCCAATTCGTGCGGATCATCGATTTTTTCTATTGTTATATATAGTTGTTGACTTAACAACCCGCAAAATGTTCCGAAAATAATCAAGAAAAACACACGTTTTCTCCAGACACTAATCTTTTTTTTCCTTTTATTAGCGGTTCTGTTCCAAACATCAATTTGGCCTGTCAAATAATCTAGTGCAGATCGTTTTCTTTCAATATTTATAGGAGTGTTACTCATAATTTATTCGCTCTCATTCACTTACACATTGCCCTCAATTGTAACAATAACAGCAAAAAGGAAGAAGAATATTCCTTTTCAGGTTTCGTGAACAGAGTTGCAATTATATTGTGAATCTAATAAAAGAATCGCTTCAATTAAAGAGCGATCTAAAAAACGCGTAATTGTACGTGTTCCAAATGCGCAAATGTTGCAGCCTAGACATTACACATGACTAATTAATAGGTACTTAAAAAAATGCTCCCTAGTCTATCAAGGGAGCATTCCAATTGTGTTAAAAGAATTTAATCTTCTTCTCTATCAAAGTTAATTTCGATTGTCACCGTGCCTCTACTAGTATTGCGAATTATTAAAGAACCCGAAGTTGTTTCTCCTTCGATCTTGTATGTCTTTTCTTTATTCGACTCCGTTTTAACTTCCGTAATTTTAGACTTCCACTTTTTCCCAAGTGCTTTTGCCAATTGGTTGGCTTTACCATACCCTTTCCCTTCGAGAGTTATAGAAATGAACATTGCCGTAATTTTGGTCTCTTTATTCCAATCCAATTCTTGTTCCTCTCCACCATCGCCGTAATAATATCGGGCTTCATCAATATCCATTGCTTCGGAGACCCCAACGTAATCATCGAAATACAAGCGAACATTAACAGCGCTAATTCCAACAGGCGCATCAAGTGGATATTTGCTGTCCACTATTTCTTCTTCTAACCCGTATAGATCGTTATAGCTCTTTTTTCGGGTTCTATCTGTATAAGTCAATAGTCTATCTGAATAGGAAATATCTTCTTCCTGAGTATCACGTTCACGATACTTTCTTAATAATGAGCGATAATCATCTCCACCCGGTAATTGTATATCAATAGCATCAGATTCATATTCAGCTGGCTCAGTTCGAGCATACATGACAAACTCAAAGCTATCCGAACCACGGGCGTAATAGTAATATTCCGAGTATCTGCTATAATCAAAGGCTTTATCGTCGTCGTTCCAAACTTCTTCTTTTGTAATACCTAGTTCTTTTAAGAAGGATACTGCGTCGGATTTATCCAGCCAAGTCATACTTACCAAATCTGTGAAGGAAGAAGGATCAAATAAGTCCGACTCAAATGTTTCATTCCACGGTAGACTTGACACGTACTTGTAATCCAGTTGTGCTACTCGATCGTATTCGTTCATTCCAATTTCAACACCTTCCCTATCGATAAAGATCATATCCAATCTTCCATCACCTACAATTGATGTTTCACAGAAAAATGGATATGGCATGATATCGGATCTAAATTGTGGTTTAATTACATCCTCGCCATCCATATTCATCACCCCCCATTTACCATCAACTCTGTACCAAAACATATCGTTAAAAACATGGATTGGGTTTTCAAATTTGGCATTAAAATGGCGTTTACCATCTGTGTCAACCAATCCCCATTCTCCATCTTCATAGAAAGAAGCGTATCCATTGATGAAGTCGGTTACAGCATCCCAATCGCTATCGGTTGGAATCACCTTCTTTCCTTCTAAATTAATGAATCCATAACCATTTTCCTCAACTTTAATTAAATCTTCAGAAATCGAAATGACGTTGTCGTACTTATCTTTGAGGTTAAGTACAGTCTTTGCTGATTTGTTAATGATTTTAAAGGTGCGTTCATCGTCTTTTTCGGACCCTACAATAGCACGTCCATTCATGAATCCACTTCTCACAAAATCGTATTTTGCTTTAATGGCAACCTTTCCTTTCTTGTTCAAAAAGCCCCATTTACCTTCCTTATTTTTAAATGCGGCCAATCCTTCATTGAAATAAGCCACTTCTTCAGCCTTAGCAGTAAAAACAACTTTGAAATTTTCATTGATGAATTTAATCTGTTCATTCTCTTTTCTTACCGGAGCCAAACCATCGTGAAATTCTCCAGCTAAGTCCCATTTCTTCCAAGATTCTTTAACCTTTCCATCATTGATCTTCACAAAGAAATACTCTGTTTTGTGCTCCTTAACATCAAAATTGTACACTAATGCGATTCCATTTACACCAAAAGAAGGTTCTTGATCAAATTCAGGTTTAACGATAACTTCTCCTTTCATATTTATAAAACCCCAGTCTTTGCCGTTCTTTTTTTGAAAAGGAATCAGGATATCACCATCACAAAATGCATCAGTATTGATTTCAGAATCACCACAGCTAGATATAACGGTAGCAAGGATAAAAAACGCAATTATTTTTTTCATAATAGTAGTAATTAAAGAAAGATTCAAACACCGGTTCGGATCGGAATCCAGAATAAAAATATGAAATAAACTTATTAAAGTTGAAATTACTCCAGATGACTTAAGATTCCATTAGGAAAAAGTGCGAACAATCCAGTTCTAACATTTGCTGCTTTCAATGCACAATTCGTCCACCGGTTGCAGGTTCTGTACATATGATATGAATCATTTGCTTCGTAGAAGTTATCTGCTTCTGAGTATCCTTTATTTGCAATTAAATCTACTTTCCCATTTGATTTGCGAAAGGTGCTTTTCACGTATTTGATCAGTTGCTTGTATTGCTTTTTAGTAAGGTGAACTTTTATTTGAGTATATCCATTCTTATGATCTTTGCCCTTTGGTTCTTGACAATACATTACGTGCATTGCAGTTGGACTGGGAAGAAAAGCGGCGTTCAGTGCTGTGGACACCTTTAATTCGGCCCAAGTTGGAGTATTCAGAAAGAATCCTTTATCCCCCCATCCGATTGCTATAAATTCCTGTTGTCCACTTTCTCCGTAAGGTTCCGTCGAAATGAACGTATTCCAATTAATGACTTTGGTATGAACCGGCATGCACAGGTCTGTATGAATCCCATTGGACCGAACGTATATATCTATATCTCCATTTTCATGAAGCTCACCTACGGGAATAACAGCGCCGTAAAGGGCAACAACGAGGTAGAAAAAAAGAAACGCCATGAAGCACTCCAACCCGCTGGCTACGTTTTTCCCTATTTTAATCCAAAATTGTTTTTCTTTAATCTTCATTTATTCTACTACAATTCGCTGTACGAATTTGTTTTCTCCAGAAACTAAATGTACCAAATAGATTCCTGAGGAAACATCCAAGTTGATCGTTTCTTTCGTAGAATTAAGAATTTTTGTGGTAATCAATCTTCCGTCCAACGATAGAACCTTGAGCACCGGTTTAACCATTGAATGCTCTACAATAAAGTTACCTGTTGACGGATTTGGATAAATAGACACGTCGAGATGACCGTTCTCTGGAATTCCGTTTATTAATCCGGTTACGTTGACATTGTCCATGTAGAAGTTATTTCCCCATCCATTCAAGCCAACAAAACGAATTTGAACAAATTGACCGACATAGTTAGTAATATCAACAATCGTATTCACTGCCCAATCTGCACAATCGGCTGGCTCCCACCAAGAACTGTTGTTCGGAACCGTCGAAAGGTTGTCTCCGAAGGCATACCAAATAGAGTCGTATGTTGCCCAACAGTCAGTGCTGATGTCGATTCTGAAACCGTCTTCGTATCCTCCACCGTATTTTGCATATGCATAATCAAAGTGAACTTCAGCAGTCAAAGCGCTCGTTAAATCTATTTTCGGAGTAATT
>JABSPC010000523.1 GCA_013215515.1 Crocinitomicaceae bacterium | reverse complement strand
TACAAATCTCTTTCAAACTTTCTCCCACAGGCTTACTTATTGCTTTTCGCCTATATTTCAACGGGAAAACAAAATGATAAAGCAGAAGCGTTTTATTATGACTTTTTAATATCTGTTCACTCACATATCAAAACTTATACATTCCAACTTGAAAAACTTGCCGTTTTTCAAACTTTTCCGCTAGACCCCGAGGCAGAGCCTCGGAGAATTCTTTCTGATTAAATTAAGTGTGACTTCTATCATTGACAAAGTAGATAATGACTCGATCGTTCTGCTTGCAGTAATATTTCCCGAATTGGTTTCAAACTCATTGAAACATGGATTGAAAAACCTACAAGAAGCCAACATTTCAATTGATGTCAATAAAATTGACGATTCAAAATTCGAACTCATTTATAAAGACGGTGGACATTGAGTTGAACCAACATCCAATAACTCATTTGGTATAGAGCTAATAGAAACACTTACAGAACAACTTTCAAGGGATTTAAAATGGAGCTCATTGACAATTCGCCAGAATTCAGAGTTACATTTAAACTCAACTATTGATCTCTTCAGAAACATAAGTAATAGTATCTATCTAGGACACCGTTCTATACTTGAGCAATTGCCTCAAGCGAATTATTGATCAAGATTTCAAAACTTTGGGTTCGTTTAAACTAAATATGCAAATCGGATTTCTTACTACCCAAAATTCACATTAATGCTTATTTATAGATTAGTAGAAGGATAAAATACCTGTTTTCGACGGCAATATAAGCACTGATCAATAAAACCTCTATGAAAAATAATTTCAAAATTATCGCGGCAGCAATGTTTGTACTTGCTGCAACAACTCTCACTTCTTGCAATAAAGACAAGAATGTATATGCTGAAGATTTAACTGTCACTATAGCTGAAAATCCACTAAGTGGTGCAGAAATAGGAACAGTTATAGCAACTACGGAAAAGAGTTTTATCACTTACACGATAACTTCTCAATCTCCAACTGGGGTTGTAACCATTGACGCAACAACGGGTCAACTATATGTGGACGATGCGTATTTATTCAATTTCGAAATAAACCCAGTTATTACTATAATGGTAGAAGCTGACAATGGAAATAATTCAGACGTTTCGACTGTGACAATAAACCTTACTGACGTTACAGAAGTACCTGCAGCAATAGGTGACTTAAGAGATGGCGGCTTAGTCTTTTGGGTAAACTCAAATGATATTCATCAAGGATATGTCTGTACCGTAAATGATATGGCTGGAAGTTCAGCTAATTGGGTATGCTATGACATTCTAAATCCAACAACGATAAATGGAGCGGATGGAGTTTCCGTTGGATCTGGTGCTCAAAATACTACAGATATTCTTGCAGGATGCGCAGATAGTGGAACCGCAGCAGACCTTTGTTCGAACCTAACGCTAAATGGATTCTCTGATTGGTTTCTTCCAAGTAAAGATGAGATGACTGCAATGTATGACAACAAGACGGCTGTAAATGCGGCATCAATTGCAAATAACGGAGAAAATTTTGACGAAGGTATTTTGTATTGGACGAGCTCAGAGTTTTCTGCTGATAAAGCATTTGATTTTTACTTTTCAGATGGAGCAACGGATGGAACATTGAAGTTGAAGTTGAACACCTTTTCAGTTAGAGCAGTTAGAGCAGTTAGAGCAGTTAGAGCTTTTTAAAACTTAGAAGAGAAGTAGAATACATCTATAAATAGTACTTTAATGCACTCTTACAATTATGTTTGAGTCCATTTTTCTTTTATTATTTCCAAGTCACAAGAAAGTATATCGATCATCCTACCTGTCAAAGACACGGCTCCATACTTGAGCGATTGTCTGCAATCAATTATTGACCAAGAATTCAAAAACTGGGAGCTAATTGCGATAAACGATCATTCGAATGATTTGTCACTCCAAATTTTAGAAGAATTCGCAAAAGTAGATTCTAGAATAAATGTGTTCACAAATCCAAATCCGGGATTGCTCGAAGCACTTCGATTTGGATATTCTAAAACAAGTGGGAACCTTATTCACAGAATGGATTCCGATGATAAAATGCCAGCTGACAAATTGGAGTTGATGCACAACGAATGGGTTCGACATGAGAGAGGGTCGGTCATCACAGGAGGTGCTGAATATTTCATGGACAATGGAATTGTAGGTGATGGATTCATACGCTACACGGCTTGGTTAACACAGATTTCTAAAGACAATACGCATGCAGCCAATATTTATCGCGAAAGTGTGATTGCATCGAACTGTTGGTTGGTTCATCGGGAAGACTTTGATGCCATTGGAGGATTCGAACCCGATACTTTCCCGGAAGATTACGATTTGTGCTTTCGGTTTTATCAAGGCGGATTTAAAATCGTTGGATTGGATGCCATTTTACATCTCTGGAGAGATCGGCCGGATCGAATTTCAAGAAATTGGGATGTTTACAAAGACCATCGCTTTTTTAATCTCAAGGTCCATTACTTTTTCTCTATTGAAAGAAATTCAAACCGACCTCTAGTACTCTGGGGGGCTGGAAAAAACGGAAAAGATTTGGCCAAATTGATTTTGAATCTAGAATCCAACTTCAATTGGGTTTGTGACAACGAAAAGAAGATTGGCAAAGACATATATGGTATTAGAATGGAACGATTTGAAAAGATCAAAGATTTAAACGATCCTCAAATCATCATCGCTGTTGCGAGTCCAGATGGACAAAAGGAAATTGAATCAATTTTAAAATCATGGAATTTGAAAGCTGGAGATGATTATTGGTTCTTCGCTTAATCTATCCATTATCAGTATTTTTAACCCAATGAAAATCATCTATTTATTCTCGTTGCTACTTCTCTTTTCATGTGGAGATAGTCATCTCAAAGAGGAGGAGGATTTGGACGAAAATAAAGAATCAACTGAAAAAGAAATTTTAAGCCCGATCAAAATTGAGGTCTACGGTCAACAGTTTCATTGGACAGCCCACTACGCTGGAGCCGATAATGAATTTCCAAAATTCGATTACAAGACCATTCAACCTGAAAATGATTTGGGAATAATTACATCCCGAACAATTGAAACAAGTATTACGAGGTTTTTAAAATTGATTAATCGATTTGATTCTACGTATCATCAGACTAAAATTTTAGGCGGTTCAGAAGATGATCTGGAGCGATTAATAGTGAAGCTTAGCGGACATGAACGCCTTATCGGACAACTTATGCGATTCAAAAAGGATCGTGATAAAGCATTCGACAAATTTGCATGGGATGATTTCCTTGTAAAAGACACAGTGTACTTGCTGAAAGGAGTTGAGCATGAATTAAGCGTCCGAGCGAAAGATGTTATTCATTCCGCTTATCTCCCTTATTTCAGAGCTCAAATTAATGCTATTCCAGGAATGAGTGTTCGTTTTAAGTTTACGCCAGACAACGACCTTAGAAATGCGTAAGATTAAACGGCAACCCAACTTTGACTATATTTTAATGTGCAACAAAATATGCGGCGCATCTCATTACAAGATGAAAATGGTGATTGTTGTTGTCGAGGAAGATGAATATCACGATTGGCTCAGTACAAATAATAAGAATGTCCTAGGTAAAAACCCATATTTCAAAACGAAATAATGTTGTGCTAAAAACACCAACCCTAGTAACGCTATCTACGTTGTAACTTGTAAATGCTCATCGTTAAATTCATCAACAATTTTACTTTTTGTAACTTGCGCCCAATGAAGACAATAACCTCACTATTATTCCTTATCACAGCAGGATTTGGACACTCTCAAGTTTTATACGATCCACAAGTATTATATGATGCTCCTGGCGGATTAATGGATCCGACCATTTTGAGAACTATGGACATCACTTTTTACAATGCCAATTATGATAACGTCTTGGATGCGGGTTGGAATGCAAATACAGGACTTCGACTTCCTGCAACTGTTCAACTTGACGGAGGTGCTTTACTTCCAAATGTCATGGTTCGTTATAAAGGGAATTCCACTTACGCAATTCCATCTGATCAAGGAAATCCAAAGGTACCCTACAATTTAGATTTCAATGATTCAGTTACAGGACAAACATTATTAGGATACAACAAAGTAAAATTGGCGAACGCTATGTTCGATCCAACATTCGTGAAAGAGATGATTGCCTATGATATTTATCGTAGATACCTGCCAACACCAGAAGCAAATTTAATGGAGTTAAATGTTCAAGGAAATTACTTGGGATTGTACGTTAACACAGAAACAATTGATCGCAAATTTTTGAAAAAACACTTCGATGAAAGCAAAGGACCATTATTCAAGTGTGATCCTATCCAACAATTTGGTCAAACAGGACCAACGGGGAACTCAGATCTTGAATGGTTAGGTACGGATACATCGCTTTACTACAATCACTATTCAATGAAATCAACTGAGGGGTGGGAAGAGTTTGTGAACCTGATCAATATCCTTAACAACTCGCCAAATGATCTGAATACCGTTCTAAATATTGATAGAGTTCTTTGGGCATTTGCGGTAAACCAAGCTATACTAAATTTGGATGTTTATAACGGCTTGTATCAGCACAATTATTACATGTATCAAACTAAGGATGGGCTTTTTCAAATGATTCCTTGGGATGCCTCTGAAAGTTTCTTGGGTGCATTATTAGGTGCTAATGCAAATACTACTGCCCTTTACCAATATGACCCTTACAATGGTTATAATTCATGGTGGTATCCATTATCTCAAGCATTAACCTCTGATCCTAACTCGTTCTACGGTAAAATCTATACTGCACATCTAAGAACTGTTGTCAACGAAAGTTTAGACGCTTCGGCAATTGCAAATTACGCAAACACTGTTCAAGCCTTGGGCGCACCGTCGGCTTCCGCAGATGGGAATAAGTTCTTTGGCATGACGGAATATTATAGCAACGTAACTAGCGAGCTTGTAATTCCATTTATCTTTTCGGCAGGAGGTATCGTGTCTTCAGTAGATTTGAGAAAACCTTATTTGGAGTCGCTTGTACCAATGCAGGAAGTTCCTCCAACAATTAGTACACCTATTGTTTTGCCTCCAGCAGGAGCGGGAACTAATTATGTTACCGCTCAGGTCAGCAACGCTACTTCGGTTGAGTTAATGGCAACCAAAAGCCAATACAATTCAAAATTCATTTCTATCCCGATGTATGATGACGGAACAAACGGCGATGCGACTTCTGGAGATGGAAACTACACAGGGGCATTCCCATGGTGGTTTGGTGGCAATACAGCAAAATTCTATATCCGTGCGAACAACGCCAACGCTACAATGTTGAACCCGGAAAGAGCAGAGTATGAATTCTATACATACGACTTGCCATTGGCTGTGGAAGATTTAGAATCATTTGTTGTTGAGATATATCCGAACCCATCTTCTGGAATTGTTAACGTTAGCACTCCTTCAGGATCAAATTTAAAATTCACGGTTAAAAATTCAGTTGGTCAATTGATTATGAAAAGTGAATTAAAAGGAAAAAAGATCGATCTTGCGAATCAACAGGCGGGAATTTACTTTATCTCTTTTGAAGACAATCAAGGTCGAACAGCAATTAAAAAATTGGTGATCCAGTAATTTACTTTAAGCAAACCTAATCATGCTACCACGATGAATAGAATTCTTCTTATATCCGCACTTATGGTTTCCAATTTAGGATGGTCTCAGACTATAATTCCATTGGGCGCCGATCTAGGCTTATGCCCTAACGATCAAGTTGGTATTGTTGCCGGAAATGTAGATACTAGTAATCTTATCATTATGGATAATCCTATCTACGTGTCGCTAACCGATGATGTGTTTTCTGATACAATATCCATTGGGTTTGATTTTACCTTCTATGATACTGTTTACAATCAAGTCTGCATTGGAAGCAATGGGATGGTAACCTTTGATACAACACATGCATTGGGGTATTGTCCTTGGAGTATTGTGGTCCCAATACCTTCTATCGACGGATATCAGAATATTGTTATGCCATCTTTTATGGATATCAATCCAAGTGCAGGCGGTTCTGTTTCATATCAAACAATTGGAATAGCTCCAAATAGAGAATTTGTAGTGTATTATAATAGCCCACCGATTTTCTCATGCGGAGTCGCATGTTGGTCAATCGTTATGGTATTATATGAAACATCGAATGAAATAGACGTCTTCTTGAAAGACAAACCTATTTGTCCTGGATGGAATAACGGCTCAGCCATTCAAGGAATTGAAAATCAAGATGGAACCATCGCCCATGGATTACAGGGTAGAAATTATCCAATCCAATGGTCAGCAACAGCCGATGGGAAAAAATGGACACCAAATGGACTTGCGTCGTATGTAATTGATACAATTCCATTCAGCATCGTTATAGATACAGTTTACAACATTTCATGGGGAAATACATTGGCAGATACCTTATTGCCTCAAGATACTTTATTCGTTACTGCGCAATCTTCTGGAGTTGTAGGATATTTCATGGGAATTTCATCCCCTAGTATTTGTGATGGGTTAACCGTTGGATTATCAGATACATCTTGGATTGATATGGATTTTCAAATTCCTACGTTCGATGTTCTTGATGATTTCTGTGCTTCAGGATCAGGATCGATTTCAAGTACTTTTCCATCAGCTGATAGTTCTGTCTATTGGCCAAGTTTAAATCTCAGCACAGACACTTTAACCAATTTATCACCGAACACTTTCCCATATGAATTCACTTCGGTCAATGGCTGCTTGCATAATGACACCTTGTATATTGTCAACCTAGATACTTTTAGTGTTCAGACTGTTCAACCCCTTTGCTCTACAGGATCCAATGGTTCGATCACAATTTCACCTGATTTACCAACTTCAACTTACAACTGGATTAATCCGCCAGCAGCTACTGGGAACAGTGCACTACTTTTAAATGCTGGACTTTACGAATGCTATGTCTCGTCAAGCATTGGATGCTCTGATACTATTTCTGTAAACCTAACCTCTTTGGGTGGCGCAACGATAAACAATATTCTCATTCAAAGCGAAACATGTTTCCAATACGGTGACGGACAATTTGACTTTAACATTGTTGGAAACGCTCCTCCATTTACGATTTTATGGGATGGAATTGCAGTTGGGGCGACTCCTATTGTAAATCTTTCTTCTGGACAATATCAATTGAATATAACCGACGCCTTAGGTTGTCCATTTAGTTTGTTAGTTACAATAGACGGGCCAACAGAAGTCCTAGATCATTCAGTTAACGCCACAGATGAATCATTAGGTGCCGACGGGACTGCCAATCTCATTGTTTCAAGCGGAAACGGAAGTCCATTTACTTACTCTATTGGAGGAACATTTCAATCCTCTAGTATATTCTCAAACCTAACAGCTGGACAATACACAAGCTACGTGATGGACAGTTATGGGTGTATTGACACGAATACATTTACTGTTAACTCACAAGTCTTCGTCGATGAATATAGCCTTGATTTTGTTACGCTATATCCAAACCCAACTTATGGAATCGTTAACGTTAGTACTCCATCAGGATCGAATTTAACATACACTGTTCAAAATTCCGTTGGTCAAATGATTATGCAAAGTGAACTGAAAGGAAACGAGATCGATCTTTCGAATCAATTGGGAGGAATTTACTTTATCTCTTTTGAAAACAATGAAGACCGAAGATCAGTGAAGAAAATTATTGTTCAGTAGACCTAGGAATAGAAATGAATAATTGTCGATTATTATTTCTGTTTTTTTATCATCAAGTATTGGTGGCATTACCCAAACAACTAATTCTGTAGATGATACAATAGCGTCAACAGAAGAATGCAGTTGTTATTATAAGTACCGAGAGTATTACAGTGTAACTATTGATCTAGAATCATTAACGAAAGTGCAAGACACCAGCTTAGTTGATGGAAATTTCAAATCCTGTTCCAAATATGCACACTGTTTCAAAACTCATCTTAAAGATTCCATTTTCACACATGGCAAATCATTTGTTGTTCGTAATTCGATGGGCTTTTATATCCAAATATCGGACGGTCAAAACGAGATTAAAACCAATTCGATTCCTGTTTTATTGCCTTTACCCAATGTTCACCAATACAACATTAATTTGGTGTCGTTTAAGAATAGCGTTATTCTGGTTCTATCTAATTCGTACAGGTCTCGTTTCGAAATCATCAAGTACGACTTAAATGGAAATGAATT
>JABSPC010000522.1 GCA_013215515.1 Crocinitomicaceae bacterium | reverse complement strand
TTTTACGCTAATACGGTTGGTCAATATTCAAATGAAGAAGTGATACGAGCTTATGTGAAAAACCAAGGAATGGAAAAAGAATATCAGAATTTACATAAAGAACAACTTAAGTTGTTCTGAGATACCCCGATGGCTCTGCCTTGGGGAGCTTCATTTAATGCGAACATTTTAAAGCAGTTTAAGTTTTGTCGCACTTCGTTAATTTAAATGCAATACGCGAATAATATCAACTGATATTTTGCTCCCACAATATACTATTCCAAATTAATTCACGCAATATGTATTTCTTTTAAAATCTCTATGATTCCGTGCCATAAATGTTCTAAACGATCCTAATCATTTACAAACGAAAGACATTCGACAGAAAACGACAAATAACCGGATAAAGCTTGGATGGCTCCCAATCTTTGTGGTGTCGAACTCAATGAATGGTTGATACAGGACGCAAAAACAAATTATGTTCAAAAACAAAACACATGAACGCATTAAGAAACAAAGTTAGTTTGATTGGACGCTTAGGAGCGGAGCCAGAATTAGTAACCCTAGAATCGGGAGTAGCATTTGCACGATTTACACTTGCAACGAACGAGAGTTACAAAGGCAAGGATGGCACTTGGAAAGAAATCACACAATGGCATACCCTCAAGGCTTGGGGGAAGAAAGCCGAGAATGTGTCCAAGGTATTGAAGAAAGGGCAAGAGATTGTCGTAGAGGGGAAGTTAGTGAACGAGAACTATGAGACGAAGAAAGGAGAAAAGCGCTACGGCTGCTCCATTGAAGTCAATGAGTTTCTTATCGTTTCACCCAAGATCGCTGATGCAAAATAACCTATCACAAGCTTTCAACGAAATTTTCTCGTGCTGTTCAGACAGTCACCTGAAAACATTAGACGAAACACCTAACCACGGAGTCGTTGCGGAAGAACCGCCGCACGGCTCCATTTTTTTCACTACTAAACACATCAAAATGAATCACGTTAACCTAATCGGAAAATTGACCTCAGAACCACGCTTCTATATACTACCAAGCGGAAGAAAAGTCGCACAGTTTACATTGTCAACAAAAGAAACGTTCCTTGACGAAGAAGGAAACACTAAAAACAAAAGCCACTGGCATAGAATCTCCGCTTGGGGCAGATGGACACAAGTCCTGGAAGAACTTGGAACAGTTGGAATGGAAATGGCCATTGAAGGAAAGCTCACAACACGTTTCTATCAAAAGGGCGGAGAGAAAAGATTCATCTCAGAAGTTGAAGTGAACGATTTGATAATAATGTAAATATTTGGATCGCTGCGCTCTTAGATTATTGGATCGGCTACGCCTTTTGGATGATTCGATGTTGCTCTTACGACTCTGCTCCTTCGTTGAAGCTTCGGCGAAAGAGTTGCGGTTAAAACATAAACACAGCATAAAGATCGAAGATCGTTTGTGTCCAAAATCTAATATTTTAATAGTGCCTTTGTGCCTTTGTGCCTTTGTGTCCTTGTGGTAAAAACCAAACACAGCAAGAAAATACAACACCAAGAGAATACACAGCACATAAACCTTAAAAAACCTACAATATGCAAACCTTAAAAAATCACGTTACACTAATCGGAAACCTAGGATCAAATCCTGAAATCACCAACTTCGACAACGGAAACAAAATCGCCCGTTTCAAACTTGCGACAAACAAGTACACAATGAAAGACAAGGAAGCCAAAGTAGAATGGCACCGCGTTTTTGCTTGGGGAAACATTGCAAAGTTCATCGAGAACCACGCTGAAAAAGGCAAACAACTAGCTATCCACGGAAGACTTGTCAACCGGACATACCTCAACAAAGAGGGCAAGCGCCGTAAGATTACTGAAGTGGAGATCAAACATGTGATAGGGTTATAATTTCAACCTAACCTACCACACTCTACACATGTTGAACACGGGTGCTTTGTCCAAACCAGCCAAAGTACCCGTGTTTCATTCAATATAATCTCAATTGATAACAACTTTTCGTTGCACCCTGTAATTGTTGCTCGTCACGGAAAGAATGTATACCCCTTGCGTGAATTGCGTAACATCCAGTTGCTTAATACTCGAAGTCATTTGATCATTGAGTAAGATTTTACCTGACAAATCATACAGCGCAATTTTGCTGTTCACTGGCGCCTCAATGTTCAAAATTGTCGAAGAGGGATTTGGAAATGCTTTTACATGGATTTCATCAATGTTTTCAATTACCGCAACGTCGAATTGGCAATTACCGGTGATGTTTGCATCTAACCACGCAAATCGGTTTGTAATCCAATCTTTCATCGCTATGATTTCATCTGCGTAAGTTGCTGGAATCGGGTTTGGTTCTGCCCATATTTGTTGACCAATGAAACCTGTCCATTTTTGAAAGTTTCGAGTTGTAGCATTCGATAAATCGTTATTGTATGTATCAATCCAATTGAATATTGAATCCAAATGAAGCGGTCCAGTTCTTAATTCATTCCATCTACACGCCAAGTGGTTTGTGAAAATCGTATCCGTCATCATTGTCGACCACCACATTGGCATTGATTCAAAATCTTCACATTCAGGTTGGTTCTGCATGTATGTCCAACCCAAGTAGTCATCGCAACTGCACACTGTGGACATTCCATATGTCTGATCAAAATCCCAAATAGGACCAGCCTTTAGATGTCCGCCCATACTTTGGCGGTTTTTATGAACGTATGAACTCAATTTATATCCATCTGAATTTTTTGAGATTTCATTGGTGATTAAGAAATCTACGAATGTGGTTATGTCGGCATATTGAGAATAATGTATGCCTTGCGAATTCGTAAAGTCCGTACCGTATAACGCATCTTCAAACGACGACATATATCCCGCGATATACGCTTCTTGAGCAGGGTGAATGTTTATAGCTTTTGGATAATAATATTGGAAGAACATCGGGTCTCCACTCAAAGAATAATAGTTCGACTCGAATCCTTGAGGATCATCCAGCCAATCCATTCTAAGAATGTAACCACCCGTTAATTGGTCTCCGGCGATATCTGTAAAGGCCAAATTTGCAATATCAACGCGGTCGTCATCACGCTTTAATTTTTCGCACATTAAATACAATCCACGGTAGTCGTTATCTACAACTAATTCCACATAACGCCAGTTCGAAGCGTAATGCCCCATTGCTCTTGCAAGATCAAACGTCATTGGAATTCGCAATTGAGTTTTGTCAATTACCATAGAGTGTAAAATCCAATCTTCGTCCGCTCCCATTCCAAGTATTGCCACCGAAGAATCTACGAAGAATAAGCTCTTTGTTTCAAGCGAATATGTCTTCTTCGAAAATCCCTGCGTTGAATTTCCGCGTGTTTCGATTCCAATGTTACCAACAAACCCAGTTGGAGTATCAGTTAGGTTGTTCATTACACCGGGTCCATTATCGATAATCGACATTGTTGCATTGATTTTCGGCTCATCTGGTATTGTTGCGTCTGAGAAAGTAGAAGCTCCAGTGCTGATAATTACAATTGGTAATTCACTAGAAGTTAACTGTGCCGAAACGTCTCCCAAAATAAAGAAGGAGGAAACAGTCATAGCGAAGCATTGCCATAATTTAATGGTTTTATTCATGTTATTAATTTATTAGTTCAATAGAGAAACAAGCACAATTTAAAATACACTACCTCCTTTTTCATTTTTATATTAGAAAATAAGAAGTTAAGACAATTTTCGAAATATAATTCGATCCAGTTAAGTCTATTCAACGCCACTTATCCCATTTCAAGTCACAATGGGTGTTAATTAAAGTACAAGTTGTAACTTTTCAATGACTCATGAGTCTTATTCAAAACTAACGTACATTTTGAAAACAACAACTCTACTTTTATTCCTATTGGCGATCAGCTCAGTATCATACGGGCAAGTTTTAAAGGGAACTATATCAGACGAACAAGGAAATTCACTGCCATTTTCTAAGGTTTGGCTTAAGAACACAAGTTTCGGTACCATCGCAAATGGTAAAGGAGAATACCAACTTGAAGTGCAGAAGCACGGCGCTCATGAAATTCGAATTTCTCAAATTGGCTATTTGCCGATGGATACAATTATCACTGTAAATGAAGATGTTTTCAGATTCAACGTGGTTCTCAAAAGCAGTATTCAAGACATCGAAGAAGTTAAGGTAACATCCCTCAATAAACGGAAGAAAGGCAAGAACATCATGAAGCAAGTGATCGACCATAGAAAGAGCTTTTTGGAATCGGCGAGCAGGTATGAATGTGAAACGTATTGCTTCACGACTTTGGATAAAAGAACTCAGGTGAGAGTCGATTCATTGTTGGATTCTACAGCACTTAGTATGTCAAAAATGAACATCACTGAATGGAATGGAACATCTTATTTTCATTCGAAAAACCGCTATAAGGATATAATAACTGGGTTTATAGATTATACGGAAAAAGTCAAAAACTCGTCAAGTGTAAGCGTAAGTTTTAGTGATGATGAACTGGGAGAAGCAGGAGCAAGTGTTGAAGGAAATCCGTACATTTTTGTTAATGGAATTCAGGATGCGGACATTAATATTTTCAAAAATTTTATTGATGCTCCGTCGATTTCACAACGTCCAATTATCTCACCGTTATCGTATAATGCGTTTGTATATTATAATTTCTACTTGGAAGGATCTTTCATGGAAGGAGACCAAATGATCTACGAAATTCGTGTAGATCCAATTTTTGCAGAGGAAGCATTATTCACAGGTACGCTATATATCCGTTCCGTTTCATTTGAGCCAAAAGGATACGAGTTGGCTGTGAATAAAGGCGCAATGGACTATTTCAAAGAGCTACGGATTATTTGCAATTATGAAAGAGTTGATAGACACCTCGTTCCAGTCAAACGCGAATTTGTATATCTGATTCAAGAGCGAAATTTCAAAGACGGTAAGTTCTATATTCATGGGAATTCACGCGTGTCTCATGACAATTATAAATTCGATTACGACGATAACGGAAAAAGATTCTGGTTGGAAACACAAGTGTATCAAGAAGAAGCGTTCAATCGAGAAGCGGACTATTGGGAAGGAGTTCGGCCCTTTTATTTGGAGCAAGAAGAGATAGAATTTATTAGAATACAAGACAGTATAATGAATCACCTCGAAAGCGAAGAATATCTTGCTCAACAGGACAGCATTTACAACACCTTGAATGTTTGGGACTTTCTTTTTAACGGTGTAGGATTCAGAAACACCTTCAAAAAGCAAGAGATTTGGTTTTCACCTTTACTCGAACAAGTAGTGCCATTTGGTGTTGGTGGATACCGCCACAAGCTTGCTATGAGCTATGAAAAGGAATTCAAAAATGGCCATGCAATTGATATTTCGCCAGAGGTAGATTTAGGATTCAATAACATGGATTTGAAGGGAAGACTTAGGGTTGGATACACCTATAACCCGAAACGATTTGCGCATGCTTCTTTGAGTTTTGGAGATACATACGATTTCATTAATGGTTACGAAAGCGTTCAAGGTACATTGGCTCCTTCAAACAGGGTGAGAAACCAAAAGGTGAAGATTAATCACCAATTTGAGATCGTTAACGGATTGTATTTTAGAACGAGTTTGGAGTATTCTAAACGACAGGCAATTGAAAACATTGAGTATCCTGATTGGGTAAGTGTATTTGGTACTTTCCAGGAACCTGTCGCATTTGATGATTATTCGATTTTCTTGGTAGAGGGGGAGTTCTCATATAGAATCAGACAGAAATACATAATGCGTGGGAAAAAGAAAATCGTGACTGGGGCTAAATGGCCGTTGTTGAAATTGAAGTACAGAAAAGGAATTCCAAATATTTTTGACAGCCAATCCGACTTTGATTTTTTACAGATTGGAATGAGTGATCGTATTAGCTTCAACTCCTTAGGGAATTCTGAAATCGAAGTAGTGGCGGGGGCCTTTTTAAGAAAGAGTAATCTCCGACCAATTGAAAACAAGTATTTCAGAACTTCAGATTCGTTTTTCTTCTCAGACCCAACGAAATCAATGCAAATGCTTGACACTTCGTTGAATACTTCAAATCAATATTTACAGGCAAATTTCATTCACCATTTCAACGGATTCTTTTTGGATAAGATCTGGGGATTGAACAAACTAGGTCTTGAAGAAACGATCGGAGGTGGATTGTTAATGATTCCTGAATCGAACTTCAATCAAGTAGAATTCTATGTAGGCTTGGAGCGAAAACTAAGAATAAAGAAGCAACTATTCAAAATTGGAATATATGCTGTGGCATCAGACAATAACTTCGAAAAAGCAACAATACGGTGGAAAATAGGGGTAAATTTCTATGACTCGTTCAGAAAGATCTGGGATTATTGATCGGCTAATTTCTCTTTCATGCTCATATACTTCTCGGTCATGTCCAAGTGAGCATAAATCGTTTTAAGAGCTTTCTTAGCTTCGGGGCTGTTCTGTTTTAACTCAAGCGTTTTTTCAAATGCCGCCATCGATTTTCTGTACTCTACTTTTGCCAATTTAGAAATTTCATTTGCCTCTTTGTTATCATCAGTAGTGTTGGATTCTTTCAATAAACGATTAGCAACGTTGTAATAATATGCGCCAATACTGTATTGAGCTTCGAAGTACTCAGGATTAAGTTCAATGGCTTTTTCGTAATCAGAAATAACGTCGGACCCAGGCTTTTCCATCGACTCTTTTAACGATGCTCTGGAGAAGTACAACTCAGAGTTTGAAGGATCGAGTTCAATAAACTCATTAACTAATTGAAAGGCCCTCTCGAAATTTGCCTCTTGCAAATTGTAATTCAATTCAGTTCAATTCAGTTCAGTTCTTAAAAGTTCAAAATCTTTTGGGTATTGTACTCTACCTTCCGCCACAATAGCTTTTGCCTTATTGGGCTGTTCCATTTTCAAGTATAAATATTGAATGAATTTATAAATCGTAGCACCACAATAATTCATCTCTGCACATTGCTTGTACCCTTTGATTGCGTCATCATACCGAGATAGCTTTTCACAGGTAAGCGATTTATTGTATAAAGCCAAAGTGTCGGTAAATCCAAGGCTTTTTGCTGTTTGAATGCTCAATTCGAAAAAAAATAAGGCATTTGTATAATCTCTACTATTGAAATTCAGTACACCTTCATTTAAGAAAACAGCGTTCATTACTTTTTGATTTTGCCAGATTTCCTTGGCGTTAACCCCTTTATTGTCGGTTGATTTGGCCATTTCAAATGCATTTACGCATTCCTGGAAATATTTAAGCTTTCCTTCTGACGTAGCCGGGGTCCATGCGCTGGTTGCAAGCGAGTAATAAATTTTACCTTTTAAGAGCCATGCTTTTGATTGTTTGGCTGTTTTTTTCTTTTCAAAAGCGACGTCAATATCTTCTTTGGCTTGTGTTATTTCTTGGCTATCATAATGAAGCGAAGCCATCTCTACTCTCGGCCCTTTTTGAGCCTCAAGATTTTCTGAAGCAAATAGCACGAGTGAAAGAAGAAATAAGGTTCTCATAACTGATTTTTAGATAGTGGTTTACGCGGCCTTAAAATTACTCATATAATATTGAGCTACTTAAAATAGAGATAAGAGATGAGCAAACGCTAGTAATTGCGGTAATCGTTCCAGAGCATGCTTCTCAATCCAATTACTACGGTGTAATTCGTCTGATCATTCTGAACGTCGTGAACGAGTAAATTTTGAATGAAGAGCTTCAGTGGTCTTTTGCGTAAAATGGAATAGTTGACGGTCAATTGGGCTCTGAAGAAATTACGCTGGATACCATTCCCGATAAAATGGCCAAGTTCGAACGGACGATTTATATATGGGGCGTAAATGTCTGCTCCATAATTGAAACCATCCTTATTGCTGCCGTGGAATGAATAATTGGTAAAGAAATTGGCGCCCCACTTTTTGTTTTCCCATTTAAGTTCGCCCAAAAGTTCTGCGAAATTGGAGCCATAAACGTGCGCTAGTGGAGTACCTTGATTTCCATAGTTGAGATCATCTGAGATATGAGAATAGGTAAAAGGACGAGAGAAGTTGGATTCTACTCTGTAAAAGAACTGGTGTTTTCCTTTTTGAAATCTCCCCTTAACTCCTATCTGACCTGCAAATTTATTTGCCCACCATCCACTGCGTGCTTTAATTTCAGCTAAGAAAAATTCGTCGAGGATAAATTGAGCATAAGCCGTGTGCTGTTTCCATTTGACCGACATTTCAAACCCAATTAGAACATTATCCGATGATCCAATTGAATACTCTTGTGGTCTGTAAAAAACCAATGGATTGAGGTATTCAGCATCAAATCCCCGATGAAGGAGTGTGTCTTTTGGTTGAAACACTACTGTTTCGAAAATCCCAAAATTCAACCATTTTGCCGCATTAAATGAAATGTGATGACTTGATATAAACTTACTCTCCCAATCTTTACGTTCTCCTTCGCGCATGAATTGATACAGAATGGAATATTCTAATCTCCAGAACCGCGCCCGAATCATGGCAAATGGATACGGTTTACCATAATCATCTAAAAACATGGATCGAGATCCTTCTCCAATAAAATTGTGATCTAAACCTGCCTGAAAATTGAATATGTGGTTGGGCGTATAACTAATTCGACTTCGAATATCCGTGTAGTGATTCATACTTCCTGTTTTCAAATGGAAATATGTTTTGGGGTTGTACAATGAATCCGTTTCGGCCAATCCTTGAACCGCTGCCAAACGAAAGAACCATTTTCCTTTTTTGTACATTTCGAATTCGCCACCGACTCCTAACTTGTATTGGCCTTGCTTATAATCCGTTGTTGTTGATTTTAAATAGTTCCAATCAACAATGCCATTGAGTTGAAGGTAGTCTCTGTTTGACCGTGAAAGCTCTGGTACAATTCGGATTTCGGGCTTAATACTTGTATGCGTTTTTATGGTGGGGTCTAAGACTTTGTCGGATGGAAGCTCCTCAAATATTCGTCCTACACCGCCGATACTTTGATTAATATCATTGGTTAGAAACCTTTGTTTTGGAGTGGAATTTAATCCGCTATGAAAGCCTTGACCGAAAGATCCAAATGAAATTAAAAGCGATATGTAAATAATGCATTTCATTAAAAATCTGAATAATGGTTGTTTAAATCAGTGCGAATTCCCAAGTTCAAAAAGGAGGTGTTCACATTATCCGCTCGTGTCGTTCCGCGAATCGTGGCAGCAGTAAAAACGGTAAAATTCAATTTTCTATTGATTCTGTATCCCAATTCGAAAGAGGTATTAAGAACTGTAAACGATTCTGGATTGTACCAAACACTTGCCTTAGTAACAGGAAGTAAGCCCAATGGCTCATAATCTTCTAAAATGTAATAGTTGAGGCTTAATTCAGCATAAAATCGTTTGAATTCATAATTGGACCGCAATAAAATTTCTTGAAAACCATTTCCGTGAGAATGACCTAGCGACATGTTATAATGCGAATAACTCAAGCGTTTATTTTCAGCTTCATATAAGCCAAGAGGAACATAGTTGTATTCCGATTGAATCATGAAATCCTTTAGTCCGAAGAAATTATAGCCTCGATAGCCGACTTGGAATCCTAATTTGTCGAATCTCGATCCGTTAAGCGCGATTTGGCCATATGCACGATGCTTGTCAGCTAGTTGAACGCCAAGGTTAATTCCGATTATCGAGTTCAATTCTCCTTTGCTCATTAATGTGAGAGATGAAAGAACGGGAATTGGATTGTAGAACATTGGATGAGAAGTATGACTAGTAACAGAGTCGCCACGATTCCAAATAGCCCCTTCAAATAAACTTACGTTGATCTTATCATTCGGCTGATAGGTGAAATAGTTTACAGAATACCCTTTCGCTTCGTAAAATGATTCGACGGAGCTAGTTGTTGGTTTTCGGATGAGGTTCATTAACCTAGAGCGCATATAGCTAAAGCGAAATTTAGGTGAAATTTGCCAATCTACCATGAAATAAGGAGCACTGTAAGAGTTGTCAGAAAGCAAAAGCGATCGATGCCCATCGCCAATAAAATGCTGGTTGTTTCCAGTCGAAAGTGTCAATTGCTTTATCGGAGTATAAACGATATTTCCAATTGCGTAAGCGTAATCGAATCCACTCGTCTTAAATTCCTTGGTTCTTCCTGATCCAGGAATTACCGCATTTTGTGTCTGGTAATAATTTCCTGAAGGATATAATTCACCTAAAGCGCTGTATATATTGGATTGATACTGAGTAAACCTAGCCTGATTTTCATAGAATGAGGTCATGAACGAGAAGTTCGTGAAAAAGTCTCCTTCAACGATAAATCCTCTCGTATTCTGAAATAACTTTCGGTCAGTTGTGTCTGCAAAATCTTTGCCCTTAGAAAGGTTCAGCATGGGTGAAATTCCAATATGATAATCTTTCCCACTCAATTCGAACAAGTGTTTTCTGAAAAGCGTTACTGCGATATCGTAATATTGTTTTGTAGAATCTATTATGGCAGGAACGATGTCATATTCGCGTTCAGTAACTGGAAAAAATGAACCGCCATTATACGGTT
>JABSPC010000521.1 GCA_013215515.1 Crocinitomicaceae bacterium | reverse complement strand
TTATCGATCATGCTTTCCATCATTTGAGTGGCAACAATCACAGGTTTCGCGTGTTCCTTGCCTTTCTTGATGAGCATTTTTTGAATCAATGGAACGTTTTGATAAGGAACTTCAACTCCTAAATCACCACGTGCCACCATAAGTCCATGGCTCTCTTTAATTATATTGTCAATGTCTTTTACCGCCTCTGGCTTTTCAATTTTCGCAATCACTTTTGCGATACTTCCTTTTGCCTCGATTAGGCCTTTTAGCTCAACTATGTCGGCACCAGATCGAACAAATGAAAGCCCAATCCAATCAAGATTTTGTTCTAAAGCAAATTCAAGATCGATTAAATCTTTTTCAGTCAGACAAGGCATTGAGATGCTCGTGTTTGGAAAGTTTACACCTTTGTTAGAAGAGAGAATTCCGCCATGAACTACCTTGGCCTTAATTTCATCCACTTTGTTTGAGCTAATTACCTCAAGCATAAGTTTACCATCGTCTAAAAGGATTTTTTCACCCGGATCAACATCTTTTGGAAGCCCAGAATAGTTGATTGAAAACTTCTCAGCAGTTCCTACGATTTCATCCGTTACGATCAGAAGTTCTGCTCCAATGATTAAATCCACTCCATTGTCTGTCATAATCCCCGTTCGGATTTTAGGTCCTTGAAGATCGCCGAGTATTGCAATATGGTATCCTGTTTCGGCATTCAGTTCACGAATAGTCTGGATTGTTTTTTTGTGAACTTCGTGTGAGCCATGAGAAAAATTCAAGCGACAGACGTTTAAT
Organism: Crocinitomicaceae bacterium; assembly: GCA_013215515.1. Taxonomy (GTDB): domain Bacteria; phylum Bacteroidota; class Bacteroidia; order Flavobacteriales_D; family Crocinitomicaceae; genus UBA4466. The sequence continues at coordinate 4,036 of JABSPC010000521.1, read as the reverse complement.
CCATTGCTCATCATCTCACGTAAAGTTTCTTTATCACTAGAAGCAGGACCCATGGTCGCTACTATTTTTGTTCTTTTCATCTTTTAAAAAACTATATTTTCAGCTGATCCAATATCAATCGGGTCGAACTCATAGACCCCGAGAATACTTGAAACAGATTTCAAATCATGCATTAAATCATCAATTTCTATAGCAATGTTGTCGTGTAGAAAAAGAAAAAAGTCAATGGTAGGTTTTTCCGATATGAGGAATTTTCCATGATGTTTGTTCTTTATGAGATAATAAGTCAGCCTGTTTTCTTCATCTTCAAACGCGTACATCGAATGATTTGAAACAGCCTCGCCTTTTTTGTCAGTTAGAACGTAATCTTCATCGCACTTTGCTAAGTTCAATCCAATTTTCTCATTGATGCTCCACGCCAATCTATAATCGTTGTGGTGAGAACATATCCCGATCAAATCAAAATCGATTTCATGATCTATGGTTAGGATATATTTCTTTGTCTTGGCCATTGCTAATTGGTACGAAGTTAAGGTTTTTTAGATTGGCGAAGGGTTAGAGGCGGTTCGATAAGTGAATTTAGGATAATAGCACACTCAAACAGGAATATATAAGTCTAAAAATAGGAGTTTAACTTTAAAAGTTAACAATTCCTTAACAAAAGGAACTAACATAACTACTTGATAGTCAATTAATAGAAACTTTGGCACTAACTTTGACTTTAGCTCAGTCATAAACAAATAAATTTTTTAATTATGATCGCAAAGAAAAATTCGAGGTTCGACCTCGAGCGGAAAAGAACTGCCCTATTTGCAATGGGCTTATTAGCAGCTGGCTCTTTCACACTGGCCGCCTTTACTTATCATTCACCGCTAACGGTGGAGATGGAGAAAAGAACACACGTTTCAGAGAATATCAATTATGACATTCTACAAGTTGAAAAAGAAGAACCGGTAATTGAGAAAATCAAAGTACCGACTTTTCAAAATGATGATCAGCAAACAAGCGCTACAATGGATGCAGTAGCTGATTTAACCGATGACATCGTAGTTGATGACAATTCAGATGACGACGTTAAATCAGAAGTTGGACTTGAAGGACTTACTTACAAAACTGGACCTGTTGACGTCCCTGTATTCGATGAGTTGGAAGCAGAGGTCTTCACTTGGGTTGATGTTGAAGCTACTTTCGTAGGAGGTTTTATTGAGATGTCTAAGCACATTAATAAAACGGTTAAGTATCCTGAAATAGCAATTGCTGGATATGAAGAAGGAACCGTGGCTATTACATTTGTAGTTGAAGTAGACGGTAAAATCACGAACATATTTGTTGTGAACGGTGTCAGTAGATCTCTTGATCGCGAAGCGAAGCGCATCGTGCGTTCGTTCCCGAATTGGGTTGCGGGGGAGATAAACGCGAAGAAGGTTAGAACTCGAGTTCGCCTTCCAATAGTGTTTACTCTTCAGTAAAAGAATCACGAGGCTTCGGTAGCCAAAGGCGATCTCGGTTCTGCCGGGATCGCTTTTAATTGCTGAGCCAATAAAATCACGAATTATGAAAACGAATATAGTAATTGGCTCTATGAGCCTCATTGGAATTCTCTGCGCCTGTTCGGAGCAAGAATTCGATAAAATCGGATTGGTAAACCCGACAGTGTCAGAATTGAAATTGGAAGTTGAACCGAAAGAAGAACAAGAAATATTAATTGAGGAACCTCAGGTTCAACATGTGGCGGAAATTCATGTGCAGCCATTGCCAATTCTGCCCTTGCCACCAGGATGGGGGAATCTAGATAATAGACCATACGATGATGGATGGATTAGTCCTCCAGTAATTGTACCGCAGTTACAATTTGAATCAGTGTTTGAGTCTCTTAAAAAGCCAAATCAAATCGTTTACTTTGACAACAGTAGAGATACAACACTGACCTTTAATCAAGGAACGAAAATTACCATTAAGGCCAATTCATTTCAAACTGAATCTGGGCGACCGCTGTCGAACTCGAAAGTCAAATTAAGCGTTGCAGAATATTACGGATTAGGTGATTTACTTGCGGGAAACCTGAATACGCAGACCAAAGATGGTATTCTTGAAACTGGAGGAACGGTTTATATTGAAGCGAATTCTGGAACGCAAAAATGCGAATTGAAAAAAGGTTCGACGATTCAACTGGAATTTCCCACAGAGGAGAAGCTAGAAGAAATGCAAGTATTTGAAGGCGAATGGGTCGATAATCAAATCGTTTGGGAGGCAGGTACTGAAGTTGATGAGCCATAAATTGTTGAATGGTGTGATGTTTAAGCTAAATTCCCAGGGGGATCTGCTAAATTAAAGCGTTATATAGGCTGGAAAGTTAATTATCCTGAAGAAGCTGTGAAGTACGAAATGCAAGGAATCGTTTATACGAATTTTGTAGTTGATGCCGATGGAAGAATTTCAAATATTTCGATAGAGAGCGGTGAGTTTCAATTATTGAATCAAGAATCAATTCGAGTAATTCAGAAAATGCCGCGTTAGATCCCTGGGGAAAAGAACAGTGCAAAAGTAGCATCACGTGTCCGGTTACCAATTTCCTACACGCTTGAAGGCGCTGATGGCCGTAGTAGAGAATCTCCGATTCAGAGAAAAAAGATTGCTGACTTTGAAAAGAAAATGAAGAGATATGGTGAAGTAGTCATCAATGGTAGTGAGGTTAGCGCCTACATCTGATCTGTTTCAAGTCTTGGTTGGATCAACTGTGATCGATTCTATAATGACACGAGAGAAAGGGTAGATGTAATCGTGGAAGCCGAACCACAGGAAAGAATTAATGTTAAACTCGTTTTTGGTGACAGAAAGTCATTAATGCAAAGCTATGAAAGCAATGGTAATTTTGTGTTTAGGTACGGTAAAGGCACATCGTTTTACACTTTTTAAACTATGTCCCTTAACGAACATTAAAGGTGTTTCTAAGGGTGAAAATATCACGATTGTAGCGGTGAAAATAATAGACAATGAATGTTATTATGCCATTCACAAAACAAGCGCTGCTGAAACTGAGTTAGATCCTTTCGAGTATAAAAAGGTGAAGATGGAAGAACTAAAATCTGAAATTACCGCATTGAATTGGAATTGACTCTATAGATGAGATTGTAAAAAAAAAAGGCTGCTTTCCCAATAAATTTTTGGAAAAGCAGCCTTTTTTGATTTTTTAAAGTTGATTAGCCGAATGAACCAATCATTTTCTTTGGGTCAACCCAGTTGTCATATTCTTCGGCTGGAACGTACCCAAGTCGAACTGCTTCTTCTCTTAATGTTGTTCCGTTTTTATGTGCTGTATTTGCAATCTCAGCTGCCTTGTAATAACCGATTTTCGTATTCAAAGCAGTTACTAGCATCAATGAATTGTTCACTAACTCATCAATTCGATCTTGATTAGGCTTTATTCCACGAGCACAGTTTTCATCAAATGATACGCAAGAATCGCCGATTAATTGAGCGCTTTGTAATAAATTCGCTGCCATCATTGGTTTGAAAACATTCAATTCATAATGGCCTTGCATTCCACCAATTGTAATTGCGACATCGTTCCCCATTACTTGAGCACAAACCATTGTAATAGCTTCCGCTTGAGTCGGATTTACTTTACCAGGCATAATTGAAGAACCTGGTTCGTTTGCTGGAATTGAAATTTCACCAATTCCAGAACGAGGACCTGAAGCCATCAATCGAATGTCGTTTGCAATTTTATTTAATGAAACCGCGATTTGTTTCAATGCCCCATGTGTTTCAACGATTGCATCATGCGCAGCCAAAGCTTCAAATTTATTTTCAGCCGTTATAAATGGAAGCCCAGTGAATTCAGCGATTTTTGCCGCTACTAAAACATCGTATCCAGCAGGCGTATTCAAACCTGTTCCAACTGCTGTTCCACCTAGCGCCAATTCAGAAAGGTGGGACAATGTATTTCTCAAAGCCTTTAACCCGTGATTCAATTGTGATACATATCCAGAGAATTCTTGCCCTAATGTTAGGGGTGTAGCATCCATAAGGTGAG
>JABSPC010000520.1 GCA_013215515.1 Crocinitomicaceae bacterium | reverse complement strand
TGATCTTCAACCATTAGGTACGGAAGGTCAAGGGTCCTCATTGAATTCAAAATCGTATGGATTGACGCAACTGGCAATTCCTATAGGTCTAGGTGCTAAAATATCGATGGGTGATAAAGCTTCAATAAACTTCGAAATAGGGCTTCGTAAGACATTCACGGATTACATTGATGATGTTGGTTCTGGATCTTATATTGATCCTGTTCTTTTGGCTGCTGAAAATGGGCCACTTGCTGCAGAACTTTCTAACCGTTCACTATCTGATTCTCGTTTTGGTCGGCGTGGAAATGCGTCAACTAAAGATTGGTATGTGTTTTCAGGGGTAATGTTTACGTTTAGATTAGGGAAACCTCAGAAGTGTTATGGGTTCGGTGGTAAGAGTAAATAATTTGAATCGAGGATTCTTGGAACGGTGGGTTTAGACTCGATTTATCTTGGATTTCTAGCTGTGTGTATAGGTCTTATTATTTTTCAGGAACTCTTATTCTTAAACAATACCTTGAAAAGCAAGGTTGATAATTAGAAATGGCCTATGGTTTTGCAGTTCTAAGCTGTAGAATAGACAGTACATGCAAAAAGACCGCCGTAGGCATCAGGAATCCGGCGATAAGCATATATGGATAGGTCATTGATTCAAGCGGTAATAGAGGCAATTTACTCCCATAGATTTCAGGTGTATAAATAGAGGTCATAAATAAAATGATGACACTGAGTAAAACCGCAAGTCCGAGATAATTCCAGATGAGTATAAATTTTCTTGAAAGTACTTTCTTACCATATACAAGAAAGGCAATAAACGGAGCTGTGAAAGCAAATACCATATCAAAATTATATCCTTCAATCGTAACTTGATAATTTACAATTCCTTCGGCTAAAGAGAATACGAATAGGATTTCTACTAAGATTCTGAACGATTGAAAATAGATAATCCAATGTTCCGGAATACTTTTAATCCACTTGCGATTCCTGTTTCGGTACAAAAACAAACCTATAAAAACAAAAGAGGGGACGATTAGCGTGAGCGGGAAAATTGGAGGAAATGTGTATGATTTTAAAACACCAGTCAATCCAATGGAAAGAATGAATACCTGCCACAGAAGTAAGCCGAAAATAAGTTTTAGCTTATCCCTTTTTGCATGACTACTGGCTTCATTAATACCCTTATAGCCAATTAAGATTAAGAACAAAACGGTGATTAGTGTTAATGCAATATATCCTATTTTAAGTCCCATTTAGATGTGTTGGTTATTTATGAAGTTAACCAGATAAACGTTCTGTTGCAACCGTTGAGCATAAAAAAGCCTCTCTCGTTTGAACAGAGAGAGGCTTCATCATATTATTTTTAATCTAGATCTTAGTGATCATGATTGTGTCCGTCGTGGTTATGCCCGTCGTGATTGTGACCGCTATGATCAACTGGTGCCGGTGGAGGTGGAGTAGATCCATCCACTGGAAGATTAACCTTAGGTGCCTTAACGCTCAATACTTCAGTTGTAAAAATCAAATCCGAGTAAGGTGCTATTGCTCCCCCTCTTCCTTCTTTACCATAAGCAAGGTGAAATGGCAAGAAAAAGATCGCTTTACCTCCTGTACCTAACATTGCCAATCCTTCTTCCCAACCCGGAACCATTCTTTGAATTTTGTATTTGAAATCCATTGGTTTTCCCGGTGCATCTTTTGTAGAGAAAAATTTCGCTCCGTCTTTACGGAAAACACCTGTGCAATGAACACTCATTTCAGATCCTGAAACAGCTTTTTCACCTTTTCCAACGTTCTCCATTATGTATACTAATCCAGATTCAGCTTGTACTGCATTTGGATGCTCCTTCTTAACTTCTTCAAAAAAGAATACATTGAATTCTTCTTTGGACATCGCAGAAACTTTTTCAATGTATGCGTTGTCTACAGCTGCTTTTATTTCTGCTTCTACTGCTTCTTTAATAGATGCGTTAATCTTCGTCATACACTCAATTGAGGCCTTTAATGGTTTCATCTTAGCTGAAATCTTAGCTTTCTTTTTTTCCTTAGAAGTTGCATCAAGTTTCGCTTGCAATTCGTTCAACTCTTGAGTCTGAGAAGATATCGACTCCTCGTTTTTTGCAAATAGTACCTTTTGACCTTCTGGAGTTAATTCGAATGCTTTTTGCTTATAAACGTCAGTTGCATTCCAGTTTTTGGTTGCTTTACCTTGTCTAATAATTTCAACAGAAATCATTTCATCTCCTTGCTCAATTTTGTTAACTACATTTTGACCTTTAATAACATGTCCAAATACAGTGTGCAATCCATCTAAGTGAGGAGTCGCTTTATGAGTAATGAAGAACTGACTTCCGTTTGTCTTTCCAGTATTCGAGTACGCTTTCTTAGAACCTTGTGGGTCTGAATTGGCCATGGAAAGAATTCCAGGTCCAGTATGCTTTAAATCATCTCTTGTTTCATCAAAGATTCTGTGAGCTGGTCCACCAGAACCGTTTCCTTTTGGATCTCCACCTTGAATCATGAAGTTTTTGATTACACGGTGAAACTTAATGCCATCGTAAAATGGAGTAATGTATTTGTTCGTGTCAACCATAAAGTCTCCAGTAGCAAGCCCAACGAAATTGGCAACCGTCATCGGAGTTTTCTCGAATTCAAGTTTACACATGATAACTCCTTTAGTGGTAGTGATCTTAGCATACATTCCGTCAGCCATCTTTTCTTTCTTCGGCTCTTTAGGCTTCTTCCCTTCTTCGTCAGCAGCGAATGCCGATCCGATCAGAGCAATTGATAATAATGTTAAAAGTATTTTATTCATTTTTTCAGTGTATTAATTTCGATATTCTAAATACCGTTAAATGGTGTACTAAATTAAGGAATTATTCAGAGATGTACTAGTTGGTAGACGATTATAAATCCATCACAACTTGTAAAGCAAAAGTCTTGCCTAAGCTTAAAAAAGTCTTAATTTCTTTTGTCTATTCCCCACAACATTTTGTTGCGAATTGTATCCAAAAAGTTATTGTCTTCAAATTTGACCACGTTAATCATGAAATCCGCCTTGGAAATTAAGAGTTCCTCTTCATTTTTAATAGGGACGGAGTTTCCATCGATACTCATTAAATAGGTTCTATTTCTTCCCTCAATGCTCAATTTAATAGGCATATGATCCGGAACGACCATAGGGCGTACATTCAAGTTGTGCGGTGCAATTGGAGTTAAGATATGAACTTGGCAACCCGGTGTTATAATCGGTCCTCCGCAGCTTAAACTATATCCAGTAGAACCCGATGGGGTTGCTACGATTAGGCCATCTGCCCAATAAGAGTTTAAGTATTTACCTTCTAATGTGGCATGGACTGTAATCATTGCTGACGTATCCTTCTTCTGCAGTGTGATTTCATTCAATGCAAAGTTGTCTTCACCAAAGTGCTTTTTGGCTGTTTCTACCTTTATGAGGGATCTTTTCTGATGTACGAAATTCTTCGCGTGAACCATTTCTGCGGCTTCCTCCAAAGAGTCTATGGAGATATTCGCAAGAAAACCTAATCTTCCTGTATTGATACCCATTACCGGTACTCCAGAATCACGAATGAATTTTACATTTTCAATAAATGTTCCATCACCGCCAATACTGAAGCTTAAATCGATACCAGATTTAAAGTCCTCATGGGATTGGAATTCGTCCATGCTCGGTGAAATCCCACCTTTTTTCACGAGAAGTGCTTTTAGATTGGATTCAACCACAGGATTCCATCCGTAGTCCTTAAGAATATTTAATAACTGATTGTAATATTTTAAATTTTGCTTGGTTACTTTTCTACCGAAAACAGCTACGTTCATCTCTACAGATTCAAATAATTCATCAACTCATCATAACGAAATTGCATATCGTCATTCTCGCTACTCTTTTGGAAAGATGCTTTGATGACATAATCATACCGTTCAAAAGTACGAATTATTCTATCTAGCTCTATTTTATTCAGTTTTAACGTCAATTCAATATTGGTTGAGTCCGGAGAAGACATGATATATGAACTCAAGATTCGTGCGTCGTTGCTTTCAACGATTTGGGCAATTTCCGACATTGAATAATCAGAATGCGCCATTTCAAGAACCAAAATCCCACCATTTTCCTTAATGCTACCAGTATTTGCAATTAAAGTCAAAAGATGATGAACAGTCGTGCATCCTATGTAATTATCATCGTTATCTAAAATTGGAATTAAGCTCAGCTTGAATTCAGCGACTTTAGAAAGTACTTGATAAATATGATCTCCGGCATTTACATAGGGCCTCGGAAGATGTTGAAAAAGAAGGTCTAAAGGTTTGTCCAGATCCATTTTATCGAGAACTTCTGATTCAGAAATAACACCAACAAAATTCCCGTTTTTTAAAACAGGCAGGTGCGACACTTTGAATTCGTCCATCCAGTGTAATGCCCGTTCTCCCGTATCATTATGATTTAATGGCGGAATATCATCTGTTATTAGGTTTATTGCTCTCATTGTCTATACTAATGTACTATAATTACTGAGTAAGTTTGTATTTTTATAGTGACAAAAATCGTACCGAATGAAGACCAAATTAAGCGTTAACGTAAATAAAATAGCGACTATTCGAAATGCTAGGGGAGGGATGACGCCAAACGTCGTACAAGTTGCCATTGATTGTGAGCGTTTTGGAGCAGATGGGATCACG
>JABSPC010000052.1 GCA_013215515.1 Crocinitomicaceae bacterium | reverse complement strand
CTACTGGAATTTCATAAATCCGTCAAGCGTTTGTTGAAATCAAGTAATTCAACATTGATACTAGAGAATTCCAGCAATGAATTACTGGAAAAAACAGGAGGTTTTTTCCAGTATTCCGATAGGAAAACAACAGAATGCTACTGGAATTTCATATACCCGTTAAGCATTTGTTGAAATAAAGTAATTCATCATTGATACTACAGAATTCCAGCAATGAATTACTGGAAAAACATGAGGTTTTTTCAAGTATTCCGACAGGAAAACAACAGTATACTACTGGAATTTCATAAATCCGTCAAGCGTTTGTTGAAATCAAGTAATTCAACAATGATACTTTAGAAGTTCCAGCAATGAATTGCTGGAAATACAAGTATTAATTCTTGATAAAAAAATCAACGTTCCATTGCTGGAATTACAACATCACGTGCTGGAAAAATCACATGTTGTGCTGGATCTGCAAAACAACCAAACATTACTGGAATTTAATCATTCAGCAAGGCGCTGCTGGAATTCTCAATACTCATACTTCCTAGTTCTTTCATAAACTTCATCAGGAGCGTTCACCAAACCCAAATAGTATCTAACAATTCGAACCCTTATATTCCATTCTCTGTCCGTCGCATTGAACTTACTCCTAACTTTCTTAAAATACGAATCAAGAGTTTGGGTATCCATTGATTTCGTGTTAACGATACCTTTTCCCTCAAAGTACAACAGCATTATTTTAACAACCTCGTCGTACATCTGTTTTTGATTTTTGGTATTCTTTTTATACTTCTCATATAAAGAACTAAATTCTATTGATTCAAACTCCTTTGATTTCTTTGCCATCATGAAATATTTACTTGGTTAATTAAAGAATATTCCATAAGTCGATTCTAGATAAAGAAGGAATTTCTGAATGCCATCAACTTCTAATTCTAAACCTCTCTTGTCTTTTGAATACTTGGTAATCTCAATATGGGTGATGTAATTGTCAACTAAGAAGTCTTTGATGTCTTCTATCTTATAAACTCCTACGGATTCTAAATACGACAACAAGTTTAGAATTTGAGTTTCAGCGATCTCTTTGTCTAGTTGTTTGAGCTGTTCAAATTCGGTGTAGGTTCTTTGTAAATCTGGTGATTTTAATTGTGGTGCTTTCATATTAACCTTTAATATCTACAGGCCCCATGTAGTTGTTTAAATAAAGCTCAAAAATAATAGCGGGGGCTCGATCCACCCCCAAAGAGGCACTGGTATGCCCACACAAAAGATTTCACTTGCCCCCGCTATAGCGGAAACAGAAAAACCTCATTCCATTTGTGCAAAAATTACCAGTTTTCTTTAGGTGAATGATGTTCGCTGTTAAAGCTGTTATATGTTTTTCGTTCTTACTTTCTTATAAGTAGTTGTTTTAAGTTGCTGCTAATTTAAATAAATATAAATATCCAATAGCTATTCTTTTTCCCTCCCTTCAACACGGAGTTCAATGCTGCTATCTGATTGTAAAAGGAAGATCTGAACGGAAGCAAATGCTGTTTTTAAGCCTTCGTTGTTATTTTTATACTTGCCAGATTGTAATCCTATTAAATAGCTGTTTATATGGAATTGCAGCATGTCTTTATGATCAATAATTCCAATGGTTTCTAAGTAGACGAATAGGTTTTCAATTTCATCGACGTAGCTTTTCCTACTCATGTTCATATACTTATCAAATGTTTCTAATGATTTTTTCAACTTTTTTGATTCTGGTTTAAATTGTCTTATCATGATATTTATTAATATCCACAAGCCCCATGCAGTTGTTTAAATTAAAGCTCCAAAATAACAGCGGGGACTCGATCCACCCCCAAAGAGGCACTGGTATGCCCGCACAAAAGATTTCACTCGCCCCCGCCATAGCGGAAACAGAAAAACCTCATTCCATTTGTGCAAAAATTACCAGTTTTCTTTAGGAGAATGATGTTCGCCGTTAAGCTCTTATATGTCTTTGGTTCTTACTTTCTTATAAGTAGTTGTTTTGATAATGTTGTAAACATAAGGAATTAAAAAATGAGAATGAAGTTGTTCGAGCTCTTACCCGTGATATTAGACTATTACCACTTTATATGCTCAAACAAAGTATATATCTACCCTATCACAAACCTTCTCATTAAATTTTCAAAAACCTCATTGTCTATCAATAGCTCTTCCTCAGCTCTTATTTTCCATAAATACTGAAAAACTTTTTCTGGATTTGATAAATTAGATTCTATATAGCTGTTAATCTTTCTGTGAATTTCGATTAATCTGGCATTGTCTTTCTTTAACTTCTCCCCTTCTGAGGTGCCATCGGCGTACGTTACTAAATCTTGCTCAGCGTATTCAATGCCATTTTCAGCACCAATCAAAAACGTTTCATGGGCATTGCAGATTTCTCGATTGACGTCGATAACATACTTTTTTTCATAAATATTCCTGACAACCTCATCATCTGGAAAGTTGATATAATTAGGGGCTATTGTTATTAAATATTGGGGAGAAATAGGCATAAGAAACATACTGTATTGGTCAAAGTAATCTTTGAACTCGCCTTTCACACTTTTAACTATGACCGGGTTATCGCAAGTAATGAAATGCATTCCTTTTACCGCCTTTACGATTGCAATGCCATCATGTTTTTTCAACTTAATTAATTCAATGGCTTTCTTTAAGTGATTTCCCAAGGCAAGAATCCTCTTTTGTCTTTCATTTTCAACCTTTTCAATTGGAATGTCTTCTTGGACGGATGGAAGATCTAATTCCCCTTTTAAAAACCGAGGTGATCTAAATATCGTTGTAATTACTGCAAACATAATGTGCGACCTCATTTCACCTGACAGAGTTGTTAGGTTTTCATTCTTTGCAAATTTTAAGATACT
>JABSPC010000519.1 GCA_013215515.1 Crocinitomicaceae bacterium | reverse complement strand
TTTATTGGCTGTCTCCTGATTTTCAACTGTGGTACCAACCCAGAACTTTTCGGGCAGCCAGCGCATAAGATAGCCAATTGGGTAGCGCTCACTTAAATATTCATTAGCAAAAGCAGGACGCTTAGTAAGTAGTGTCTGGCCGATATAATACAAACTATTTAATAGCAATGGATTATATACTTTAATCTTCTTGGGTTTTATCGTGATTGTTTGGTAATAGGTCCTGAAAATTTCTCTTTTGAGTGTATAGTTAATTTACCACAAAGAACTCGTATCCAAAAGGATACACACACAAAAAAGAAATTCAGGATCTAATATAATATGCGCAAATTCACCAGCACACAAGGAGAACTCGGAGAAAACCCACTTCTTGGAGTAATAATTATTGAGAATATTAAGCTCGACCCCAACTGCCGTGATGAAATAACAAAAACGCTTCGTGGCTTAAAAGAAATTTACCGAGAGAAGCCTTTACTCAAAAAGATTGAAACGGTTCTGCATAAATTAATTCCTGAAGGCATCTCGTGGGACGAAGGGAGACAAGGGATGGATATTTGGGTTATTTTTGTCTTGGGAACACTTCGCTTAAGCTGCAATTGGGATTTCGATAAACTCAAAAACTGCTTCGACAATCACCGCAAGATTCGAGAAATTGCCGGGGTTGATTGTTTTTGCGATTTTGACTCCGTTATAGGTCGGCAGACACTTCATGATAATATCAGTCTTTTTACACCAGAAATTGCTAAGGAAATTAATAAGCTTGTGGTCGACTTCGGTCATAATTTTCTTTTCCCTAAAGAAAAGGAATTAGAAACGCGCTGTGATTCTTTTGTATTCGAGACCAACGTGCATTTCCCCACAGATTTTAATCTCTTGAAAGATTCGGTACGCAAGATCTTGAGCATTGGCAGTGACTTAGCTAAGTCCTTGAATATGTCTGGCTGGCGAGAAACTAAAAGTCAATTGGATAAATTCCAAAGCCTCTATAATAGCTTAAGTAAAATGCGTCATTCAAACTCACAGAAAGAAGAGCAGAAGGAAAAGCGCAGACAGAAAATAGAAGATGCTGTTAGAGATTATTTAAAGGTGGCCCAGACTTATTTACTCAAAGCAAAAGCACTTTATAAATGTCTAAATGAGGAAAATCCTGAGCTTGAGCTTCATATAGACTATACTGAATTATTTATCAACCAAATTTCACGTAGAGTACTGAATGGAGAGACTATTGCGGCAGATGAAAAAATCTATTCAATTTTTGAACCACATACAGAATGGATTTGTAAAGGCAAGGCTGGAGTAAGGCAAGAACTTGGAGTTAAAGTATGCATTGTCGAGGATCAGTTTGGCTTTATTCTCAATCATCGAATTATGAATAAGGAGCAAGATAAAGACATTGCTGTAGAAATGACTCGTGATGTCCAAAAGCTATTTCCTATGCTGAAGTCTATCAGCTTCGACAAAGGCTTTTATTCAAAGAAAGACAAGGATGGCAATAACAATCAATCCAAGATTGAGATGCTCAATGTAACAGCTCACCTTCCCGTAAAAGGCCGTCGCAACAAAGACGCGGAAACACGTGAGAATTCTGCGGAGTTCATTGTTGCACGTAAACAACATCCTGCTGTGGAATCGGCAATTAACGCTCTGGAAAGTCATGGCTTTGATAGATGTCCTGACAAAGGCTCTTCAAATTTTGAGCGTTACGCTGCGATGGCAATTAGCGCGAGTAATATTCATCACATCGGGGCAATCATAATGGCGCGTGAACTTGAGGCGGAGCGAAAGAGGAAGAGAAGCGCATAATTTTTTAGAAACGATACAAAAGACTCCTATTGGAGCAGGCTTGGTAGTGCCCTGAGTTGGCCATTTTTAGACACAGTCTCAAAAAGCTCCCGAAGAAACCGTAATTTGAACAAAAGGTTGTTCTTTAGAAACTTGTTTGGCTAGACTTTTTTAAGAAATTAATGATTAAAAACCTTAAAGAAGGCCTTTTCGGCCAGACACTAATTAACTTTAGGGAAGAAGAAAAATGCAGGCTGGCAGCCCGCGGTCCCAGCAAACAAAAAAAAGAGTTTAAAAAATTTCGTGGTTTTCGTGACTTTTGTGGTTAAAAAAATACATCTAGGGGGAGGCTGGCAGCCT
>JABSPC010000518.1 GCA_013215515.1 Crocinitomicaceae bacterium | reverse complement strand
TTTCTTCCTTTTTAGAATCGAGAAACTCTTTTCATGATTTTAGTAAAACCACAACTTTTGCGCTTGATCCGAAACAATCCTAGAAAAACTTCTTTATAGAATGATTAAAGAAAAACCAATCACCTACCAGTCAATCAAATACTCTGCGATCTAAAAGGGTAACCCTACTATTATATATCAGGAAAGAAAACGAAGTTTAGAAATTATTTGTCGGCTGTATATGCAGAGAAACGACGAGTAAAAAGAGGACGGGGGCATTATTATGATACTCTTAAAAAACACCAAAGGTTTCATTATGAAACGTTGAAAAGGTCAGGTGAAAGGGTTCTCTTCGCAGATTCTACAAAAAGTCTTTTGATCTTTTACATCCCAAGTCGAGGAGATACTCCTATTCCAGGTTTGTGTTTTGTTGTAGGTGATATCTCGATAAGATTAGACCAGGAAGGTTTATTTGAGCGTGAGAAAGACAAGGCTAAACTCGCTCAAGCTATTGAGGATTTCTCTGATTATAAGGATGTTGTTGAGATTTTGAGCAAACTATATACGCCTTTCTATTCGATAAGGTTCCGTATTATAATCGACGAATTAGAGCACTTATACTTAACGAAATATTTTGTGTAATTATAATTTCGAACAATTGCTTCCTCGAACAATCGAGCAATCCAACTCTCGAATAATCGAAATTAACATTCCGGCTCAATCTGACGATACCATTGTGTTTCACCTTTATCATCAGTAAGCATAAAACCACAATCGTCTAAATCCAAAACGTACAGTACTTGAGGTTGACTCATAAAGTAAACAGCGTGCTTTCCGTTTTTTGAGGTAACACCAAGCTTAACATCTTCCGGGTTTGCAGCAGATGAATAGAACCACTCTTTTTCACTTTCTGCATTTTGTCGCATGCTCATGTATTCTTCAACACCAGTTTCTGTTGAACGAAAGCGATGAGTCGCCATCATTTTCACTTCTTTTTTATCTACAGCCTTCTCTTTACCATCGTCTTTGGAATCATCCTGAACGGGATCGGAGCAGTTAACCAATAAGAATCCTGCGAGTATAAAAATGTAAGAAGCTTTCATAATGATGTTTTCAGTTAATCAATATAACGGTAAATTACGAAATTAATGGATGCCGAATCCCGCATCAAAATCCTTTTCAGAAGAAACAAAACTCAATTCTCCCTTTTCGTTTTCAGCCATTAAGATCATTCCTTGAGAGTCGACCCCACGAATGGTTCTAGGAGGTAAGTTCATCAATACCGTAACCTGTTTTCCAATAACTTCTTCTGCAGAATAGTGCTTTGCAATCCCTGAAACAATCGTTCTTTTGTCCAAGCCAGTGTCAACAAGGAGCTTTAAAAGTTTGTCAGCTTTCTTCACTTTTTCTGCTTCTAAAATGGTTCCCAAACGGATGTCCATCTTCGTGAAATCATCAAATGATGTTTCGTCCTTTTGAGGATCGAAGACCGTTTCTGTCACTTTAGTTGCTTCCAGTTTCTCCGCTTCGTTGGCCACCATTTCATCCTCAATTTTCGGGAATAGAATAGATGGTTTGCTCGTTATGTGACCAGCAGGAACTAAATCCGTTAGACCTGCATCATCCCAACTTGATGTTGAGAAATTCATGAATTCAGACAGTTTTGTCGCCGTCGCTGGCAAGAAAGGCTGAAGAACAATACTCAAGTTTGCAGTTATTTGAAGTGCGATATTCATAATCGTAGCAACTCGTTCTGCATTTGCAGGATCTTTCACCATTTTCCATGGCTCTGTTTCCGCTAAATATTCATTTCCAAGCCGGGCTAATTTCATCGCCTCAGCTTGAGCTTCTCTTAATTTGTAATCGTAAACGAACTTTGAAATCTTAGCTGGAATTAGTTTAATTGTTGCTAAAACTACTTTATCAGCTTCTGTTAATTCACCTAGGGCAGGAACACTACCATTGTAATATTTCTGTGTAAGAACTAATGCTCTATTCACAAAGTTCCCGAGGATATTTGCCAATTCACTGTTAACACGCGTTTGGTATTCTTTCCAAGTAAACTCACTGTCTTTCGTTTCTGGAGCGATTGAAGTCAATACATATTTCAATTCATCAATCTTGTCTGGATAGCTTTCGATGTACTCGTGCAACCAAACAGCCCAATTTCTTGATGTTGAAAATTTGTCACCTTCCAAGTTCAAGAATTCGTATGCAGGAACATTATCTGGAAGAATAAGTCCTTCGTGTGCTTTCAATAATATCGGGAAAATAATTGCGTGGAATACGATGTTATCTTTTCCGATAAAGTGAACCAATTTACGATCACCTGTCCAGTAATCCTCCCAATTTTTATTGTTGTCTAAAGCCCATTGTTTCGTTGCAGAAATATATCCAATTGGTGCATCCAACCATACGTAAAGTACTTTTCCGTCGCCACCGTCAACAGGAACCTTTACACCCCAGTCTAAATCTCGAGTCATTGCTCTCGGTCGCAGTCCGTTGTCGATCCAAGACATACATTGTCCTGTAACTTGGTTTCTCCATTTCGAGGCATCATGATGTGGAACTCCATCTAGTTTCCCTTCTTTGATCCATTCTGTCAACCAATCTTCGTGTCGTTCCATCGGCAAATACCAGTGAGAAGTTTTTCTCATTATCGGTGTTTTACCGCTTAAAGTCGACTTTGGATTAATCAATTCTGTTGGACTCAAAGCGGAACCGCAGTTCTCACATTGATCTCCGTAAGCACTTGGGTGTTTACAGTTTGGACACTCTCCAGTTATATATCGATCGGCAAGAAACTGATCGTATTCTTCGTCGTAATATTGTTCGCTGGTTTCCTTTGTAAAGTGGTCTTTTTCGTCAAGTACTTTAAAGAAATCCTGAGCTGTTTCGTGGTGAATTTCCGCAGAAGTTCTGTGAAAGATATCGAATGAAATGTCAAAATCTTTGAATGCGTCTCCAATGACTTTGTTGTACTTATCAACGATTTCTTTCGGCGTTGTGCCTTCTTTTTTAGCCCGCAACGTAATTGCAGCGCCGTGTTCATCACTACCGCAAATAAAAGCGACATCATGGTCGTTCATGCGTAGAAATCTCACGAAAATATCTGAGGGAAGGTAGACGCCTGCTACATGTCCTAAATGAAGGGGGCCGTTCGCATACGGCAAGGCCGAGCACACGGTGTATTTTTCTTTTGCCATTCTGAAATGATAGAATTTATGGGGCGAAGATAGTTATTATTTGGATCGGTCTGCGACCTTTTGGAGCGCTTCGCTTTTGGACCGTTCATTCTGAACTATTGGATCGTTCGTACCTTACTTTTAGATATTCTTCAGCCGTCTAAATTC
>JABSPC010000517.1 GCA_013215515.1 Crocinitomicaceae bacterium | reverse complement strand
TTTTAACCAAAATCCAGGTCCAGCTGGTCCTGATCGTAGAAAAGGAAATGATGGTGCTGGTGGTGGAGGTGCTGGTGGCTCAGTATTTATTGAAAATGCTCTAGCAATTCCTGCTTCAATTACGATTCAAGCAAGAGGTGGCGATGGAGGTGCTCAAGATATGAGACTTTACATGAACCCAGGATTTGGAATTTTTACTTCAGCCGAAGCTAGTGGACCTGGTGGTTCAGGTGGTGGTGGGAACATTGCTTTCAATTCTGGAACGCCTACTCAGGATGTAACTGCTGGTGTCGCTGGAATAATTACGACTCAAGAATATGAGGCGGGAATTTATACTACGATTCCAGGAATGGTTAATAACCATCCTATGAACGGTGCTACTGATGGATATCCAGGTGAGTCTAGTTTAGCAGCGCCTTATTTCGATATCGTAGGAACGGATTCTACCATTTGTCTCGGTCAAACAATAGACTTAACTGTTTCTACTCTTGGAACCTTCTTAGCAGGATCAGGAAATGCAGATATTACTTGGTACACTCAACAATTCTGTGACCCTACAACAAATATTCAAGGGAATGGTTTGACAATTACTGTTTCTCCAGTGGTAACAACAACATATTGGGTTGGTATATGTCCTGGAAAATGGAGAATACCAGTTACAGTAACGGTTACTCCTGGAGCTACTTTAATTACTACGGACCCAGCAGCGCTTTGTACCCCTGCAACAGCAGATATTACTGTTGCAGCCGTTACCGTTGGAAGTGATCCAGGTCCCTTAACATACTGGCAAGACAATGGAATGGCAACTCCAATTGCTGATGCTACAATTGTAGGTTCAGGATGGCACTACATTAATTTGGACCTAGGTGGCGGATGTGCTGCGCTAGATTCAGTTTTTGTAACGATTAATCCATTGGATGATGCTTCATTTACTTCGGTTGATTTTTGTGAATCATCTGTAAATGTCATTAGTGCAGTTGCCTTACCAGGTGGAGCTTATGTGATATCTACTCAAACGGGAACGGCTTCAATTGATGGTACAACAGGAGTTTTATCCGGATATAACGCAGGAGATGTAATCACAATCCAATACACTACCCCAGGAGGTGCCTGTCAGAACTCAAGTACGCAAGTAGTGACAGTTACAGCATTAGATGATGCTTCATTTACTTCGGTTGATTTTTGTGAATCATCTGTGAATGTGATTAGTGGAGTTGCGATGCTTGGTGGAAGTTATATAATCTCTGCTCAAACAGGAACAGCATCTATTGATGGTACAACAGGAGTTTTATCAGGGTATAATGCAGGAGATGTAATCACAATCCAATACACTACGCCAGGAGGTGGGTGTCAGAACTCAAGTACACAAGTAGTGACAGTTAATGCATTAGATGATGCCTCATTTACTTCGGTTGATTTTTGTGAGTCATCTGTAAATGTGATTAGTGCAGTTGCCTTGCTTGGTGGAAGCTATACAATCTCTGCTCAAACGGGAACGGCTTCAATTAATGGTACAACAGGAGTTTTATCAGGATATAACGCAGGAGATGTAATCACAATCCAATACACTACACCAGGAGGTGGGTGTCAGAACTCAAGTACACAAGTAGTGACAGTTACAGCACTAGATGATGCTTCATTTACTTCGGTTGATTTTTGTGAATCGTCTGTGAATGTGATTAGTGGAGTTGCGATGCTTGGTGGAAGTTATATAATCTCTGCTCAAACAGGAACAGCATCTATTGATGGTACAACAGGAGTTTTATCAGGATATAATGCTGGAGATCTAATTACAATAGAGTAAACAACGCCAGCAGGTGGATGTGTCAATACATATACACAAGTTGTCAATGTCACTCCGATTGATAATGCTTCGTTTACTACGGTTGATTTCTGTGAAGCATCAGTTAACACCATTTCAGGAGTAGCAATTCCAGGTGGAACTTATGTTATAACTGTTCAAACTGGATCTGGGACGGTAACTATTGATCCAAATACGGGGGTTCTTGCAAATTATGTTGCTGGTGATCAGATTACGATTGAATATACAACACCGGCAGGTGGATGTCAAAATACGAGTATACAAGTTGTAAATGTTACTGCACAAGATGATGCATCGTTTACTTCGATTGATTTCTGTGAATCTTCAGTAAATACAATTAGTGCTGTTGCAGTGGCTGGTGGTACTTATGTGATTACTGTTCAATCAGGAGCCGCGACTATCGATGGGGTAACAGGGGTTTTGTCAGGTTATGTAGCGGGAGATCAAATTACAATTCAGTATACGACTCCAGCGGGAGCTTGTCAAAATTCAAGTACGCAGGTTGTGAATGTTATTCCAAGTGATGACGCATCATTTACATTGATTGCAACATGTGATGGTGGTACAGCTGTCATAACAGGGCTTGCCGGCGGAACATTTAGCTTCTTGAATGCCCCAACTGATGGAGCAATTATAGATCCGGTAACTGGAACTGTTACTGGAGGTACAAATGGAACCAACTATGATATTGATTATACAACAA
>JABSPC010000516.1 GCA_013215515.1 Crocinitomicaceae bacterium | reverse complement strand
TTACAACTTTATTTTTGGCGATTTAACGGGGTAAAATAACTCCTTTCTAGAAACAGAGGGGGAAATTTCGTTATTCCCCTCCTGTTTTGAAGCTATTTAACCCATTAATCTAAAAGTTGCATTTGTGACTTGAATTTAAGCTATCTTTAGCTGGTAATTCCATAACTGATGAAAACAATTCTTCTTTTTCTAATTGCCTTTGGCGTAAATTCAGCCTTTGCACAAATCCATAAAGCACTTAAGAGTTATAAGCCTACTGCTGAATTCGATAACGTCCACGTTTTAAAGATTAGTGAAGATCATTATCAGTCGAGTTTTATTATTTGGGTAAAAGATAGCGTTCCTGAGCATTATCATGTTGACCATACCGAAAACATAATTGTACTTTCTGGAAAAGCAATTATGACAATTGGTGAAAATTCAATTACAATTTCCAAGGGTGATTTTATAAATATTCCAGAAGGAACAAAGCATTCGGTGAAAGAAATTAAATCACATGGACCATTAAAAGTACTTTCTATTCAAATGCCACTGTTTGATGGTTCAGACAGGGTGGAAACTAGATGGATACGTAAAATATAATTTATTATGAGACAAATTCTACTTTTATTAGCAATCTCAATTGGATTTACTTCATTGAGTCAATCCATCATTTGGGGACCAGAAATAATCGTTTCAGACGGATCGATCTACGGGAATTACCGACCTCGCGCAACTATTGTTGAGGGAGATATTCCACTTGTGATTTACGGAAAATTCGGAGATGAAAACGTCTTTATCTCGAGATGGAATGGAACTGGATTTGATACTCCAATTTCTGTTGTGCCGCCAAATCAATCTGCCTACGCAGCAACTTGGACAGGTCCAGATATTGCATCACATGGAGATACAGTAATTGCTGTTTTCAAGCTGAACCCATTAGAAGCTGGAAATGTTTATGCGGTTCGCTCGACAGATGCTGGGCTCACTTTTTCAGATACTATTCGAGTGGATAGCCACGATGCCGGAGTTGCTTGGATGCCGTCCTTGGAAATGGATGACAATGGAAATCCAGTTATTGCCTGTATGATTCATGATGCCAATTGGTCAAACCCGAGGTATGCGGTTATTCATTCGAACGATGCAGGTTTAACATACAATGGTGAATTTGAAGTGGCCGGCGCCGTGCCTGGTGAAGCTTGCGATTGTTGTCCAGCAGAAATCATTTTAGATGGACAACGACAACTTCTGTTGTTTAGAAACAATGAATCGAACCTTAGAGATATTCATGGTATTTTATCAACTGATGGTGGCGCTACTTTTCCAACTTTTGCAAACATCGATAATACAGGTTGGACCTTAACTGCTTGCCCAGCTACTGGGGCAGATGCCATTTTTATGGGCGATAAATTGATTACAACTTTCGCCAGTGCAACAAACGGACCTTATCGAGTATACGTAAGTTCTTCTTCAACAACGGCAGGACTGGTATTCGAAACACGTGAAATGGTGACTGAACCAATTCCATCGCAAGGAGCTCAAAAGTCCCCTACAATCTCTGGCGAAAACGACACAATTGTCATGGCATGGATGGAAATGGACAACTTGAATAGTGACATCTTTTACTCGGTTTCAGTTCCCGGTGCAGATCCTTTAGATGCGCGCATCTAAAGGATCTGCACCGGGAACTGAAACCGAGTAAAAGATGTCACTATTCAAGTT
>JABSPC010000515.1 GCA_013215515.1 Crocinitomicaceae bacterium | reverse complement strand
CGTACTCTGGCTTATCGTCCGTAACTACAAATGGTAAATTTGAATCGGAAGTTCTAACCAATCAAACAATGCCGCAAAGCGGTTCGTTAACAGAGGCACAACTGAACCAGATTAAATGTTGGGTAGAAAATGGATTTCCTGAAAACTAAAACCCGATGACCATTGCTTAATTTTTAACGGAGCGGAGCAAAGATATAATCTGAATATCCGAGAAAGTAAACACCTGAAAACCATAGATTAAGGGTGTAATTCACAGACCTTAGGGTCTGTTTACGTCACAACTCATCCACATATAAACTTGTGTCTTTGCGCCTCTGCGGTTAAACCTCTTCCACACTCATAATTTAATAGTTCACCTTCCAAGGAATTAAGTTTTTCTTTCTGATAAGGTTCTACCTATATTTGCCTTATGCGTTTGTATTTAATTTTCATTCTTCTTTCAAGCTCAATTTCATGGGCTCAAACTGATGAATTTATTCACGGCGGTTCCAATGATGATATTGGATACTGTTTCGCAATGAATGATCTTGGAGGATATGTCCTTGCAGGAACTGAACGCACTTCTATTGATAGCTCTGAACAATTTTCAATCGTCAATATAGACGGGAAAGGCAATCTCATTTGGAAAAGAACGTACGGTGAAATGCACCACGACATAGCCGAGCATATCGAGCATACTTCAGATGGAGGTTATATAATGGCTGGAAATAAATGGGACGGTGGCTTTGCGCGACTTGATGGGTATTTAATGAAACTGAACCCAGAAGGTGAAATTGAATGGACGAAATATTATGGAGGTCCTATTCGAGAAGAATTTTTTTCAGTGAAACAAACTATGGACGGTGGCTACGTGGCCTGTGGTTACACAAATTCCGACACTATTTTCAGCTTTGGACAAATGTTCATTGTAAAAACGGACATCCTAGGCAACGAACAATGGCGTACTTATGTTGGTGGACCAGATAAAGATTACGCTTTCGATATTATTGAAACTTTTAACGGATCATTCGTAGTAACAGGCCTTTATGCAGGTTTTCACCGCTATTCCACTTTTGAGTTTACAACTACTCACTCAGATATGCTCGTTGCAAAGCTCGATGCGAACGGAAATGAACTCTGGGCAAATACTTACGGTGGGACTGAAAATGAGTTATCTTATCAAGTGAAGGAAGCAGATGATAACGGCTACTATGTGATTGGATCTACCCAAAGTGCGGGAAATGGGAGTTTTGACATGAACCTCATTAAACTTGACATCGACGGTGTTGAACTTTGGTCAAAAACATACGGCAACTCCGGATTCGAATATGGAAAATCGATTGATTTAAGCGACGATGGATTCCTGTATTTAACTGGAAGCACCTGTGTTGACACAACCACGTATCAGACGGATGTAATGGTAATTAAAACAGACCTTCTTGGAAATGAAATCTGGTCTATAACTTTGGGAGGAGATAAATCTGATTATGGGAATTTCATTCGAGCAACAGAAGACGGTGGATGTGCAATCATTGGAAGTTCAAGATCATTCGGAGCAGGTGATGACGATATCTACTTTGTCAAACTAAGTAAAGAAGGACTGTTAGAATCATTATCGGGTTCGCTAGAGAACAACGTGTTCATCTATCCAAATCCGGCAATTGACATCATCAACTTTTATCTTCAAGAAGGACAGGAATGCTTGGATTACACATATGAAATTTTTGATTCTAGAGGAAGATTGATATACATCAAAGGGAAGAAGTCAAAATTGGTCAACATCGACGTTTCAGCCTTTGGACAGGGAACGTATGTCTACCGAATTACCTCTCCTTGCACTACTGAATTACGCGGGAAATTTATTGTGTACTAATGAGCGAATCCAAATCCTGAAATTGCCAAGTCATTTCTTGAGTAGCCAAAACATGCTCAAATACAAGTACTCGATCTACAGGTTGCGCAGCTAGAATGGCAGAATCCAAATACTTTGAATTTCCAATTCCACTTGCGAAGAAATTAATTGAATCTGTCGATGCCTGATAGAATTGTTTTGTGCTCGTTCCGGAATCTCCCATTATAACGTAAACAACTATTCCTTTTGCCTTAACCGCTTCTAACATTGGATAAATCGCAGTTGTAAATGTTTGTGTCGAGCTTGAACAATTCGCGTTCCAATTCCCGAAATTTGAATGTGCAAAAGTGTTTGGCGGCGGAATGTTAGGAACACCATAAAAGAGACAACTGTGCATTGTGAGAACCAAGTGAGATGAGTTCTGAATCGTATCACAGACGTTCTTTATCATTTGAAATTGTAAATTCAAGTCTTCACAATTACTAGGATTCAATTGAGAATTCATACAGATCGACACGACTCCATGATCCGAGTACACATTATAGCTTTTCTTACCTGTAGCTTCGCGGTAAAATTGAATATTTCCATTTCGAATATCATGATTTCCAAGAGCAAATTGCGTAGATGGCGCCGCTAAATCAAAAATACCATCCAGGTAAGTGAAGTTATTACGATTCAATGTTGATTCACTTAAAATATCTCCTCCCAACCAGATTCTTGAATAATCTGTGAAGTCAAAATTTTGTATTCGAAGATCTACTTTATAAAATGGTCCAGGACTGTTGTACCTGTACGTGTGCCCCATGAAAATATACCGAAGCGTATCGTCTGCTTTCTTGGCTACATTTAAATCGTCATCCAATTGACTATCAATAAAACGTGCTTCATTGCGAAATCCACTTCCAAAGAAAATCGTTGCTAAAACACCAATAAAAAGTAAATATTTCATTCAAAAAGGATCAACTAATCCAAAGGTACGATACTTTTGTGATAGATTATTCGCAAATGTCGGTAGAAAGAAAATGCCTTATCGGAGCGAATTGATTGATCCAATAATTTAGGAGTTAGTGCTGTATTTTCTTTTTTAATCGCTAAGGCACAAGGACACTAAGACATTAACTGTTTAATTTTAGTTTAGACACAAAATTTAATTTGCATTAAATCGAAAAATCCAAAAGGCCTTAGCCGATCCAAAAGCAAAGCGATCCAAAAAGGAGCTTGCGACTGATCTCAATTGCGACTAATCCAAATCTACCACCAAACCACAAAGAACGTCTCTACCCTATCTTCTCTTTTCATCCAAACCAAAAGCGAACGTTTCTCTTCAATTAATGTTTCTATTTCTGATTTTCCGGTTTCATAATTCAACCATTCAACGCCACTATGTGCTTCTACCAGCCAATCATGCTTCGTTGGTATAAAAAACTGAGCTCCTTTGAATTGATCCAAATCCTTAAACGAAACGTAAAATCCAGCAACGCAATCTTGATTCAAAGGTTCAACCGCTACCTCCTTTCCATAGGGGATGAATAATTTCGCCTTAAAATATACCCGCTGTTCCACCTTGGCCGAATTAACTCCTAGTAACGCAAGTGAACCAATAGATTCAGGTCGCTGAATTAAAGGGAATTGTTTCTCTTTAATCTTATCCATTTTCTGAATAAGTGAATCCTTTCTGTTTGGTCCTATCCAGGATTCAAGGTCTGAATTGCCAACGGTTTCATCAAACACATAGAATTTATAAACGACTTCAATATGATATTGAACTCCCGCTTTTTCTATAATGAAATCATACTCGCCAATAGTTCGCTTATCAGAATAGATTTGAATGTTCTTTCCTAAAATCTCAATACTGGAATCACTTAGCAACTCCGATTCTACAAAGTGCTCAACAACATGACCGAGTCGCAATTTCTTTTCGATGCTTCCTGCAAATGAATTCCCGTTGTCTCGATCAAAGTCGAATTGTTTCAACCCAGACAAGGTTCCCTTCCATAATTTTGACGTGGAAGAGTATCCTGAATATTGACGTTTAAGATTCTCGTTCATTGCCATGCAATATACGAATCAATGCATACAGGATTACACCGCAATTAACTATTCTTCACAATCAATTTCAGATTATTACACTATTTTTAAGGCATGAAATTTACGTCACTATTTATAGGCCTCGTTTTCCTTTTGAATGCCAACTATAGCAGCGCATATCGTATTGATGAGCGGAGAATAATTCGAAACAACTTTCCTCATTTGGAAGAGGTGCTTACACATCTTAACACAAAATTGAAATTTGAATGTAAAGACTGTAGCTATGGGGTTGCGAAAAAGCGCTCAGGCTACTTCCTTACGATGTACAATTACACGACAAAAAAAACTGCTGAAGTTCCAGTTTGGAAGGCCGAAATGTTGAATTATGTGGAATTCAGTATTGACGATTACGTCGATGTAAAAAAAGTAAGAACATCAAACAGCGCCGACTTAAACAATATCTACAATTTTAGAACTAAGTACGATTTCATGCTTGTATATGGTTATGATAGCTGGGCTAAAGATGCAATTGATCTTCTCTCCAAGTATTCAGCCTTTTCTAATGAAGACCGAGAAATTTTAGCAAGAGCTCATGGAGAACTTGCTTCCGAAATAATTCAAAACAGAAATAATGGATTGAATCAACATCTGCGTTCTTATGCGAAAATAGATCAAACTCAAGTTGATCTTTTCATGGAAGAAATTAACGTCGTTATGCAATATTGGAAAGACATTAAAAAGAACGACGAAAAATACCCCCCCCTTATAATCAAGGATCTAAATCTTAAAATCGGGAATGAGTACATGCACTACTATAATATGCTGCTCTCACTGAAAGAAGAAAAACTAGCAGAAGGTCTTTTAAAACAATCATGGTATTCCGCAAGTCAGGTACAAAGCGCTAAAAACCTCTTGTACGGATGCCCGGAAAAGAGTTTCCTATTTACACAAGGTGATTCGGATACATTCCCCGTTTGGTATGTTCAGAACAAATTAGATTATAGAAGAGACGTGATTGTATTAAACACCTCGCTATTGTACACGCCTTGGTATCTTCAAATGAATAAGGACCGTTATCACTTTGCCTCCACTCTCAATCAAAACAATTACAGAAAAATTCTTGATAAAGGTCAATATGTGGACAAGAGTTCAAGCATTGAACCATTCAAGCAATGGCTTACAAAAAAGCTAACAACGGAAGACACTCTAGAATATGGGTTAATTCCAAAATCCTTTATGATTCCATATCAAGGAGCTAATGTCGAGTTTAAAATGGTAGGTGAAATTGGGCAAAACACGCTTGCAATGCTAGATATTATCTCTAGTAATAGTGATCGACAAGTTAATTTCGTAAGCCCTTATCAGATGTATTCTTTAGGGTTAGAATTCCATTATCACAACCGAGGGAAGTCATTTTTACTGACTAACGTAGCACCTGAAACAAATTGCGATCAAGAAACTATTAAAATGCTGGACAACTTACTCTATTATATGGATTACAAATACTTGTTTAGCCTTTCTCATACGGCATCCAGTGAGCTTCGTTTTGTATCATTTGGAATTGACGGCTTGCGCGAGAATTTTGAGCGAGATAGAGAACGAATGATTCAAAAATTCATGAAACAAGTTCCAACTTCTTCGCTTATTAAGTTTGAAAATTATGAGTTTCTGGAAACTGTTAATTCCTTGTATGCCGATATTTACCCTATTCAAAGTGAACAATTGAAAAAAGAGCTAGAACCGATAGTATTGGAACGAATTAAGGAAATCACTTCTTTGAATAAAGATTTAGATAAAGATATCAGGGATCTAGAAAATATATTTGGCATCTATGCTGGTGTACACATGCAATGGTCGAAATACGAAGATGTCTTAGTTAAACCTAATGATAGGACTGTCTTGATGGCTGTAAAAGATAAAATTAAAAGCCTCGAAGGTAACGCCGTTATAGCCCAAAGAGAATGGACACGTCTTAAATTGGTTTCAATGAGAGAAACACTAGACAAATTAGATTTATCACAACAATAAAATTCGAAATATGAGCAAGTTGAAAGATCAATTTTTACTCAACCCTGAGTATAGGCATTTAAATCATGGATCGTTTGGCGCTTGCCCAAAGCCGATTTTCGAGGATTATCATAATTGGCAATTGGCTTTAGAAAGAGACCCCGTTGATTTTTTCGTGAACAAGGGAAATGAGCAACTTCAGAAATCCAAAGAAGCATTAGGAAAATACATCAACTGCGATCCAGACAATCTTGTTTATACGATGAACCCAACGTGGGCCATTAACATCATT
>JABSPC010000514.1 GCA_013215515.1 Crocinitomicaceae bacterium | reverse complement strand
CAATTGGTGGGAATCATTATGACAAATTAATGGCAGGTATAATCGTACATAATTATGGCGTTCCTTTCAATAAGTTCAGTTACTTAGTAAGTCCGATGTTCTCTTTTGGAAGAAGAATGGTTTCTGGAATCGGTGAATTCAGTTATACGACTCAACCTAAAACGGGATTGAAAATGTCACGTTTCGGGGTTTCTGTTAAGTCCTTTAAGAACGATACGGTTTTCGCTCGAAACAAATCATACTATTTAATAGCAGCTCCTTATTGGATGGCAAAAATTGGAAACCGAAAATCGAACGGGAATTTATCACAAACGATAAAGGTCCAGTCTTTATTTAGACTAGACAAATTGGATGCATTCTCACAGATACGATTAGGTGCTTATGCAGAATATGAATTAAAACTCAGCAAAGCGGATCACGAATTCAGTTTTAAATTGAGAAATGAGTTCATCACAGATATTGACAATGGTGATAAAATGGCGCGACTTTTAGTTGAATCAAAATACAAGTTCCGCTACATGAAAAAGAAAATGAAGCGATGGGTTGAAGTTCGTGCTTTCGTCGGACAACAGTACATGCGTGATTTTAATATGGATCAAAATGGATACCAATATTCTATGTCAATCGCGGGACAAGATGGAACACAGGATCTATTCATTGATGAATACTATTTTGGAAGAAGCGAATCGTCTGGATTGTGGTCGCAGCAGAGAAACGAGAACATGGGTGGATTTAAAAGCACTGTAAACAATTATGGAACAAGTGCGTTTATGATGGCTGCAGGAAACCTTTACGTTCAATTACCAATTAAACCTGGAATCTTCGGAGCGTTCTTCGATGTTGGAACCTTCCACAATGGGATTACCTTAAACACGGTTTACAATGCAGGACTTGGTGTTCGTTTAGGCGATATCTTTGGGTTGTACTTCCCCATTCCAGGCTTGATCAGTCCACAAATTGAGGATACGTTTAAAGACGGAGATGGAAAAATTCAATACGGACAAATGATCCGTTTCACCTTGAAATTCAACATCTTCAATAAGCCATTGAACTTATCTGGACTACTTAGTTAATAGGAATAATTACTTATTTCCACCCTAATATCAAAAGCAATCGTTTAGTAGGCAAAACCAGCCCTATGAAAATAACGTTACTTTCTGCCTTTTTACTTTTTGGCCTTTTTGCATCTGCATAAAATGAATACGCTCGATTTCTATACGGACAAAAAAAACATCTTCATTCTAATGCTGTAGTGAGCTCTAACAGCAGCAAAATTCTTATCGTTGGAACCATAAATTACGTTGGAGGTGCAATTAACATCGACGGTGCTAGCAACGTCAACTGGCCACTTGAATTTCAAGATTGCTTTGACTTTAATACGGTTATCGCAACAAGTGATTCAGCCTACCTAATGGTCGGATCCGGACCAAATGGAGACGTACAACATCCAACCGCTCATGTGATTAAAATCAACACTGAAGGTGATACATTATGGACACGAAATTTCAACATGGGGAACAACGAAACTCGCTCCAGAGTTTATATTCATGAAGCGCATGATTCAAATTATGTAATGGCCTGGAGTGAACAAAATTCAAGTCAAATAGGAATTGTAAAGTTGGATCCGTATGCGACTATTATATGGGAAGGTAAATTGGATGGAATTTTCAATTCAGCAACGATTACTAGTGTAGAGGAACTTTCTGATAGTTCGACACTCATAACTGGGCTTAACAACGATCAAAGAAAAACTGGTTTTATTATTAAACTCAATCAATATGGCTAACAGGTTTGGGCAAAACAACTTGACGATCTTTTTATTGAAAACATAGTACAACTTGATAGTGGTTTTTTTAGCAATTGGAGAAAGTAATCTCGGCACAAATGAGTTTTCCTATTCAAAATTCAATAATGACGGTGTGAATCTTTGGCATAAAAAAGTTAATTATGTTGGAGATCCGAATGGAATCTATACAATGTCAACCATAAATAGAGTCACCGACAGCAGCTATTCCCTGTCATTTGGTGATGACATAGGATAGCAGAATTCGGCAGCTTTAATTAAAGAAGATGGAACAATTCCAAATGATGGGACGAGATGCTATAATTCTTCAAGACAGAAGTGCTCTTTTAATTGGAAACGGTCCGTTATATGGCATTAAAAGTACGATTTACGACCCGAGTATCTCTTTAATCAGAACAGATTCTCTCCTATCAAACCAACATTCTCCAACACTAAAAACGTATTCATAAATTCAAGTTTTTCGATCCCAGATAACTCAATTAGTTTCGTTGCCAGGGGAACTCCAAACACTTATTCATCAAACATCACAACATCGATTTCTTCCGTTTTAGCTCAAGATGGATGCGTTCCAACCTTAGGAGCAATAGATGAAATTAAAGCTGGTCTTGCTGTAATTGTTTATCCAAATTCTTCAACTGGAGTATTCAATTTTAAAGTTACGACTCAAAGTGAGATAACGATTGTAATTTTAGATTCTAAAGGACGAGAGATTACTAGACACGAATCTGCAACACCAAAAACTTCAATTGATATCTCAAACGAAGCCGATGGATTCTATTATTACAAGATCATTGATGAAACGAGACGAGAAGCGCGAGGAAAATTAATTCTGATCAAATAGATCAACGATCCAATCTATTGATTTTGTAGCGGACACCGCCAAATTCCATTGCGCGGAATGTTCGAATAAATAAACTGATGAACACTCCCGGTCGAACGATTTTAATTCCGAATTTGGAAACGTCCTTATCTCTAGTTGCAATGTAAGTAGTTCGTCCTTCATCCGTATGCAAGTGAGAATAATCTATTGCAACTTTCCATGCTTCATCTCTAGCGAAATCCATGGCGAATTTTGCGATCTTCTCATCTACTCCACCCAAGACCCAATCAATTGGTTTAAGTGGCCAGAAAATAGCGGACAATTCATTTTGAACTTCATCGATCAGAGATCCTAGAACTTCATTGATCTTATTAAAGTCATCCTGTAATGCATCAATGTTTGTCGGTTGCACTTCACTTGCGGCAATACCCAAATCCAAACTAATATGTGCATTCATACCAACCATTAAATGCTGAATCACCAAAGGACTCCACCAACTGGTTGAATCGAAAGCGACTGTCCAAGACGGTGAACATTTTTCGCCACTTTGATATTGATGATGAGCCAGAAGATAACGGTTTGCAAAAATTACGTCGAGTTTTTCCATTCTCGGATTGTCGTCGAAATAACCTTCTTCAATTTTAACTTTCACGGCTACAGTTACTCGTTTATATAAGGCCGTAAAATAGCCCATTCTACTTTTATTCTGAAGTGCGTCTTGAATAATAATATCTAATTCCTCAATTACTTGATCGATTTTTGTAGGAAGTACAAATCCTGCTGAGCTCATAGCTTTTAATTTGGGTAAAATGTAGTGAGAATATCCAGTTAAAACTATACCTCTTTTAGAAATTGGGTATATGTACCTGAGGTTTGGGTTAAGAGTGCAATACTAACTCGTCGGATGGGTAGGTTACATAAACCTCCATCCTACGTTTACTTCCTGTATCATTAGTGCATGATACAGGACGATACTCCCCCATCCCTACAGCTTCAATTACCGTTCGGTCTGCTCCCCATATTCAACAAGTAAAGTTTTGATTCGCTCTACTCGTTCCCTAGTTAATTCAAGGTTCATTTCGGCACTTCCTACATCATCTGAATAAGCCAAAATTTTGATTACATATTCACGCTTAAAAACAATACATGAAAATAAATTGAATACATCTACTTTAAATTCATCCCTAAGAACTGCCGAAGCCGTGTTAAATGGTAATTGTCTAAGAATAATGTTTATAGCAGTTTCCGAGGAATCGACTACCGTAACAGATTGTGCATTACTCTGAATGGCCGTTAAAACAAACGATTACATTTTTCATTGCAACTGTAAGTTACAACAAATAATTATGGATAAATTCGATTATTCGAATTCAGATAATTCCAACCAACGCGATTCCTTTTCATCAATGTCAGAAACAACTTTTGACAGTCTCTGCCCTGCTTTCATCAGATCTTCATTGCTCGCAGATTCATCTGATAACACGACAGTCAATTCAGCCTTTTCCTTTTCAAGATTTTCCATATCAGATTCTAAACCATCAAATTCTTGACGCTCTTTGAATGTTAACTTCTTCTTTTCCTTAGGTGGTTCAGGTTTTGTCACAACAACTTTTACTTCTTTCTTATCGTACTTATTGGCGTCTTTTCCCTCTTTAAGAATGCTTTTTCTGTATTCCGTATAGTTCCCAAGGATATCACTGATTTCACCATCGCCTTTGAAAACGAACATATGGTCTACCATTTTATCCATGAAGTAACGGTCATGCGACACAACGATCAGACAACCTTGAAAGCTTCTCAAATAATCTTCGAGTACGCTCATTACAAAAATATCTAGATCATTCGTTGGCTCATCAAGAATCAAGAAGTTCGGGTTCTTCATAAGAACGGTCATCAACTTCAATCGACGCTTCTCTCCTCCACTTAACTTATGAACGAAATTATAATGCATGTCTCGATTGAACAAAAACTTCTCTAAGAACTGTGCTGCCCCCATTTCACGCCCTTTTTCTAATGGAATAAATTCAGCAATATCTCGAATTACATCAATGACTTTTTGATCATCCGGTACTTGCAACAATTGTTGATCGTAATAACCAAAAACAACCGTTTCACCGGTCACTACCTTTCCCTTATCAGTAGGCTCAAGGCCCATTATCATATTAAGAAAAGTAGTCTTTCCCGTACCATTATTTCCAACAATCCCAATCCGTTCCTGTCTTTTGAAAACGTAAGAAAGTTCATTTAAAATCTTTGTATCGCCAAATGCTTTTCCAATTTTATGCAGTTCAAGAATTTTCGTTCCCAAACGTTCCATTTTAACTGGAATTTCCAATTCACTTCTATCAATATGCTGTTTAGCAACTTTCTTTGTTTCATGAAACGCCTCAATTCTCGCCTTTTGCTTCGTCCCTCTAGCTTTGGGCTGACGACGCATCCATTCTAACTCTTTACGAAATTGGTTCTTTGCTTTGCCAATGGTAGTGTCTCGGTTCTCATTTCGCTCCGCCTTCTTCTCTAAGTAATAAGAAAAATTCCCTTTGTACTTATAAATAGACTTGTCTTCCAATTCAAGAATGGTATCACAAACAACTTCTAAGAAATAACGGTCGTGCGTCACCATTAAAATCGTAGACTTCGATTTTGAAAGATACGTCTCCAACCATTCGATCATATCTAGATCAAGATGATTGGTAGGCTCATCAAGAATTAAAAATTCTGGTTCTGCAACCAGTACTTTGGCCAGAGCAACTCGCTTCTTTTGTCCACCCGATAAAGTACTTATAATTTTGTGCGTATCTTCAAGCTTGAGAACAGACAAAATTTGATCTACTCGAACCTCAACGTCCCAAGCATTCAATTCAGTAATTGCCTCAAAAGAAGCTGCAATAAGTTCTTCATCCTCCAAGCGCATTGCTTGATTATAGTCTTTAACAGCTTTTAGTTCTGGTAAATCGTGTGAGAAAATTTCTTCTAGAATCGTATTGGACTCATTTAGGCTTTCACCTTGTTCCATGAAAGCAATCCGAAGGTCTTTTCTGAAAACAACTCTTCCGGAATCCATCGGTTCTTGATCCAATAAACAACGAAGAAGCGTCGTTTTTCCACTTCCATTTTTTGCTACAATTGCTGCTTTTTGTCCTTGTTCAATTCCAAATGTCAAATCCTTAAAAAGGTATCTGTCACCGAATGATTTAGTACATTCTTCTACTGAAAGGTAATTCATATTTTAACGTAAACGATCGAGTGAATCCAGCAATTTTTTATCTCGCTTAATTCCGACGTTCGCTAGAAATGAAAATGGGAACCCTATAATGAAGAGCCAGTAACCTAGACCTATTTCACGGCTTGTAGTTTTAGCATCAATCAATCCACCTCCCCAGATTGAAAGACAAAAAATTACCACCAAACTAATGAAGTAGAGGAAAAATACGGTTCTTCCCAATTTGAATTGTCGATCGACACTTTTATATGCCATCAAACAAATGAAGCTCAAAAGAACCAATGATATCATCCCAATGAAGATTGGGAAAGTTGATGTACTCAAGATCTTTCCATCAGCTACTGAATATTCTGTAATTCCCCATGAATTAAAAGTGTACTTCGAGGTCTTACTGACAAAGCTAAACAATGGACTTCCAATTGCTACTATAGAAACTAGGATAATTACAATTCCTAAATAAATGGTTTTAACGCGTTGTATCATTACTCTATTTTGAGGAGCAAAGATACTGCTTTTAGTGATAGAGAGTGGTTCCAGTCAAACAATAAATTTTCATACTTCATTTTACAAATCATCATCCAGGAAATCGATTTCATCCGAACCAATTTTACTTTTCACCATTTTCGATAAGGT